>JAIKYZ010000016.1 GCA_024682655.1 Treponema sp. | reverse complement strand
GCGCGGTGGTCTTGATGCCTTCCGTAAACTTGGTTTCCAGCCAAAGGAAATCCGCCTTATTGGTGGTGGTTCAAAATCTCCTATCTGGCGTCAGATTGCTGCAGATATTATGAATCTTCCAATTCGTGTTCCACTTTTGGACGAAGCAGCCGCTCTTGGTGGTGCTGTTCAGGCCCTCTGGTGCTTAAAAAATCAGTCTGGAAAATGTGATATTGCTCAGCTTTGTGCAGAACACATTAAACTTGACGAATCTAAGAGTACAAATCCAATTGCAGAAAATGTTGCCGCTTACGATAAGGCTTATGCAGAATATGATAAGATTGTGAAAACTCTTACACCTTTGTATGAATAATTGATTTTTTAATAAACTTTTTTTACAAGGCTCCTGATTTTGGACTTTTAGTTCAATTTTGGGAGCTTTTTTTATGATTTTTGGTGCGAGGGGACAGTTCTCTGAGGGGGTGGGGGACAGACCCCGGGGATTAAGGAATGAGGGGACAGTTCTCTCATTTTAATAAAAAAATAGGGGAAAATTCTTAAAAAAAAGTTGTAAGTTGAATATTTTTGCTTTAAAATTACTTATCTTTTTTAGAGGGTATCAATTATGGATGAGAATTTGAAAAAAATTACGAAAAACAAAAAAACAAGCTTAGTTTTGATAATTGGACTGATTATCGGAGGAATAGTTCTTGTAACAAATCTTACTCAATTTTTAGTTATCCGAAATGATGTTAAAAAGGAGTCATTTAAATCGGAACTTGAAGAATTAGATAATCTTTCGGAATCTTATGTATTAGCCATTGAAAATAAAATAGAGTGCTATAACGAAGCTCTTGATTATTACACTAATGCGGATATTGTAAAAACCGGTGATATTAAAAAAATAGCTGAATGGTTAGTTGAACATGAAAGTATCAGAGATAATGATTTTGACTACATTATGATTGCTGGTCCTGACGGAAATACTTACAGTGATATTTCAACAAGCACTAATATTTTAGAACGTCCTTATTTCAAGGCTATAATGCTTGAAGGAAAAGATGAATATATTGATGATCCAGTTTTTTCAAAAACAACAGGGCAGGCTGTTATTCATGTTACAAAAGCTCTAAAGGCTAATGGAAAAACATTTGGTATGGTAGCCGGTGTAGTTAATCTGAATAAGATTGGCGAAATTATGAGCGGTGTTAAAGTTGGCGAAAAGGGATATGGATGGCTTCTTGCTAGCGATGGTACATGTATTTCACATCCACAGTCTGAATTTGTAATGCAGAAAAACTTTATTTCAGGGCTTTCAGAAGGCTTTGAAGATATGATGGAACTTGCAAAAAAAATAGTTTCTGGGAAAGAAGGTTATGCCTGGGTAAATGGTTATCCAAAAGGAAAAGATTTAATTATTTATCATGGTTTTACATTAACTCCATGGGGATTTGCAATTACCGTTCCTGACAGTCAGGTATATGATCTTGCTAATAGAATCCAAAATCAAATGGGTGGCTTTACAATTATAATTTTAATTGTTCTTATTCTTTTGTCATCGGTTAGCCTTTATGTTGCTTTAAAACCACTTTCTGTTATTCAAAACGCTATTAATGATATTGCTTCAGGAGATGCAGATCTTACCCGCAGAATTGAAATTAAGTCTAAAAACGAAATTGGTCAGGTTGTAAATGGATTTAATAAATTCACCGAAAAGTTACAGACAATTATTGGTGATGTAAAGGTTTCAAAAAATGATCTTTCCCAGGCTGGAGAAGATATGATTGCAACTTCCCATGATACTGCTGCTGCAATTACTCAGATTATTGATAATATTGAAAATGTTCGGGGACAAATTGTAAATCAGTCTGCAAGTGTTGAAGAAACTGCCGGTGCTGTAAACGAAATTGCTTCAAATATTGAATCTCTTGAACATATGATTGAAAATCAATCTGCAGGAATTACTCAGGCTTCTGCTGCTGTAGAAGAAATGATTGGTAATATCTTAAGTGTAAATCAATCTGTAGAAAAAATGGCTGCTTCATTTAATGAACTTGAAACTAGATCTCATGATGGTTTCTTAAAACAACAGGATGTAAATGAAAGAATCCATTTAATTGAAGAACAGTCTGCTATGTTACAGGAAGCAAATGCTGCAATTTCTGCTGTTGCTGAACAAACTAATTTACTTGCCATGAACGCTGCAATTGAAGCTGCTCATGCTGGTGAAGCAGGTAAAGGTTTCTCTGTTGTTGCTGATGAAATCCGTAAACTTTCAGAAACTTCAACTGCTCAGTCAAAGACAATTGGTACACAGCTTACAAATATCACAGAATCAATTTTAAGTGTTGCTTCTGTTTCTCAAGATTCCAGCGCTGCTTTTGAATCAGTTTCAAATAAAATTAAAGAAACAGATCAGCTGGTTATTCAGATTAAATCTGCTATGGAAGAACAGAATGAAGGTTCTAAGCAAATCACAGAAGCTCTTCATTCAATGAACGATAGTTCGGTAGAAGTTAAAAATGCCTCTGCCGAAATGACAGAAGGAAACAAAGCTATCTTGGATGAAATCAGACGTTTACAGGATGCAACTGCTGTTATGAAGAGAAGTATGGATGAAATGTCACAGGGTGCAACTAAGATTAATGAAGCTGGAGTTACTTTGAATGGTATTTCAGAAAATGTAAAAACTTCAATCGAAAAGATTGGAGCTCAGATTGATTTGTTTAAGGTATAATTAAATTAATTAATTCTGTTAAATGATAAAGAGGCTGATTTGCAAAAATTAACAATTGCAGGTCAGCCTCTTTTTTTCTTGAATTATAAAATCAAAAAACTATTGAAAATCTTTTACTCCATTCAAATCTAAAGTAGCAAAAAGATCATCTATTGTTTCTCGGCGGCGGATTTCTTTAAAACTTCCGTCCTGGCGTAATAAAATTTCTCCACAACGTAATTTTCCATTGTAGTTAAAGCCCATTGCACGACCGTGAGCACCTGCATCGTGAATAATAACATGGTCACCAATTTCGATTTTTGGAAGTTTACGATCAACAGCAAATTTGTCGCAGTTTTCGCAGAGGGAACCAACAACATCATAAGTAAAATCTTTTGGAGAATTTTCTTTTCCGCTTATGGTTACTTCATGGTAAGAGCCATACATACCTGGTCTCATTAAATCGGCCATACAAGAATCAAGACCGATATATTCTTTGTAAATGTGTTTTTCGTGAATGGCAGTTGCAATCAACCATCCGTAAGGACCTGTAATTGGACGTCCACATTCCCAGTGAATTTCCATAGGATCGAGGCCTGCTGGAACTAATACTCGGTCGTATTCAGCGCGAATTCCTTTTGCAACATAATCGTAATCAACTGCAACTTGATCAGGTTTGTAAGGAATACCAAGTCCACCACCTAAATCAACAAATTCAATTCTAACACCTGTTTTTTCTTTGATTTCTACGGCAAGTTCAAAAACTAATTTTGCTGTATCAACGAAGAAGTCTGGATTTAATTCATTTGAAGCAACCATTGTGTGAAGTCCAAAATGTTTTACTCCTTCTTCCTTACAGATTTTATAGGCTTCAATAATTTGCTGGCGGGTAAGACCGTATTTGGCCTCTTCTGGTTTTCCGATGATAGAATTGCAGCCCTGTTTATCTTTTCCAGGATTGTAGCGGAAACAAATTTCTTCTGGGAGTTTTCCAAGGTGTTTTTTAAGATATTCTATGTGAGTAATATCATCCAGATTGATTAGATTTCCTCTTTCATAAGCATATTTGTATTCTGAAGCAGGAGTTTCGTTTGAAGTAAAAAGAACTAAATTTCCTTTTACACCAGCCATTTCAGAAAGCATTAATTCTGGTAGAGAAGAACAATCAGTTCCACATCCTTCTTCTGCTAAGATTTTTAAGATATAAGGATTTGGACAGGCTTTTACAGCATAGTGTTCAACAAATTTTGGGAAAATACTAAAGGCTTTTGCGAACTTACGCATATTTTCGCGGATTGCCTTTTCGTCATACAAATAGAAAGGGGTTGGGAAATCCTTAATAAGATTATCCAATTGTGCTTTGTTTAATGGAAAATTAGAACTCATAAGTCACCTCGCGGGGAAATTATGACAAAATGAAGGTTTATTATCAATGAGAATTTGCGAATTTTTTTGTAAGTTTGATATGAGAGCGTCGGATTAATCAAACCAGTTTTCTAGCATTAGAGCAGAGTTTTCTGCAATATCTGTAAAATCGGAAATGTTTCTTGTTACAAGAATCAGGTTATTTGCAATAGCTACTGATGCAATTTGAAGATCAAGCTCGGAAGGCAACTTACCTATTCTTTCCAGACGAGTTTTTATATCTGAATAAACGGATGCTGCATGGATATCAAAATCAACAAATTCATATTGATTTTGAACTGTATTCAAATAAAAATCGGAAAGAAGTTCTTTTCTTTTTCCTTCTGGTAAACGTTTTAAGCCAAATTGACATTCTCCCCAAGTGATAGTAGAAAGTTTGGAAATTTTTTGAGTTTCAAATATTTTTGCAAGGACTTTTGGGTTTGGATTAGGTTTTGTTAATTCAGAGATAATATTTGTATCTAATAGATAAATAGCCTGCATATCTGTAACCTCGCATTACTCATAATCTTCAGAG
>JAIKYZ010000133.1 GCA_024682655.1 Treponema sp. | reverse complement strand
GAGCTGGGGTCACGTAGCTCGTCCTAAGGACTTCGTAAAGAAGGGACAGGAAATCGAACTTAAGGTTATCCGTCTTGATCCTGCTGAAAAGAGAATTAATCTTTCTCTTAAGCATTTTGCAGAAGATCCTTGGATTCACTTTGAAGAAAGATATCATGTAAATGATATTGTTAAAGGTAAGATTACAAAACTTACTGAATTTGGTGCATTCCTTGAACTTGAAGAAGGAATTGAAGGTCTTGTTCACATTAGTGAATTCTCTTGGACAAAGAAAATCAACAAACCTTCAGACATGGTACAGGTTGGCCAGGAAGTAGAAGCAATGATTCTTGGATATGATATCCAGGCTGGTCGTGTTTCTCTTGGTTTCAAACAGGCTACAGAAAATCCATGGGATACAATCGTTGAAAAATATCCTGTAGATACAAAAGTATCTGGAAAAGTTGTAAAACTTACTAATGCCGGTGCCTTTGTTGCTCTTGAAGATGGAATTGATGCTTTCTTACATGCTGATGATATTTCTTGGACAAAGAAACTTAAACATCCAGGCAGTGAATTGTCAGTTGGACAGGAAGTTGAAGGTGTAATTTTGGATTGTGATCCAGAAGAACACAAAATTAGAATCGGTCTTAAACAGCTTACAGATGATCCTTGGAAGGCATTTGCTGAAGAATACAGACCAGGTTCAACACTTGAAGGTGAAATCACATCTATCACAGATTTTGGTTTATTCGTAAAAGCTCCAAACGGAATTGAAGGTCTTGTTAATAAAGCTAATCTTAGCGATGACAAAGATGTTCCATTTGAAGAAGCTGTTAAAAAATACAATGTTGGTGATAAGATTAACGTATTCGTTGTTGATGTTAATGTTGACAAGGAAAAGGTTGCTTTCTCTGTAAAAGAATTCAAACGTAAGCAGCAGCGTGATGAAATTTCTCAGTATATGGATTCAGGCGATGATTCTGACAATGGTTCATTTACAGTAGGAGATGCTTTTAAAGCTCAGAGAAACTAAAATTATTAATCACAATTTGATTAGATAATTATAATTTTCTTATAAAACGCATTGTATTAACTGTACAATGCGTTTTGTTTTGAGAACTTTAAGTAGTGTTACATTAATTTGTGACCAAGATATCTTAAAGTAATCCTTAAAGATATATCTTCAAAAGGAATTTTAAGAGGATGAATAATTTTGGTGGCAAAATCACACCATTAATTGGAGAAAGTGATTTTACACATAACATTTGTAATTTAATTTCCACTATTTCAAAAAATTCTGCTTCTGTTTTATTAATAGGAGAAAGGGGTAGCGGTAAGAGATTAATTGCCCAGCATATTCATTATGCTTTTACATTTGAATCTCAAAATAATTCTTTTAATAAAAAAGATTTTTATGAAATTAATTGCAAATCCTTTTCTGAATCTGACATTCGTTTAGTTTTTGGAGGTATTTCAAGATTTGTACCTGAAGGAAAGAAAGTTACTTTATTTGTTAATTTTGTAAATGAACTTTCTCCTGAACTCCAGCTTGATTTTTACAATACAATCAATAAAGCCCGGGAAAATGGTGTAAATCTTAAGATTATTTGTAGTTCTGAAATTAATTTTGAAGAAGATGTTCTTTCTGGAAAATTTTTGACAGATTTGTACTATCTTATTAATTCAGTTGTTTTAAATACACAGCCTTTGAGACTAAGAAAAGACGATATTTTACCAATTGCTGAATATTACAGAGAACTTTTTAGAAAACAGTCGGGATTCGATTTTTGTCAATTCTCTGACAGAGCTAAAGAAGAGTTAAGCCTTCAATACTGGAAGGGTAATATTGATGAACTGGTTAATTCAATTCAAAGGGCTTTTCTTGTGGGAAGTGAAAAGGTTATTAAAACTGAAGATTTAGGGTTAATTTCTAATATTTCTGTTAATGCAGATGTAACTGGATATGGCCTTGAAGATAAAAGTCTAAAAAATGCCATAAATTCTTTTAAGAAGGATTATGTTACTAAAGTGTTAGAAGAAAATGACTGGAATCAGACAAAAACTGCAAAGATACTTGGAATACAAAGAACATATGTGATAAAATTAATAAATGAATTAGGCATTAAAAAATAAAATTTGTGCTGTAAATATTTTGAAAAGATTATGTCGAGGTAAATAAAATGGCAGAAAAAAAAGACGAAATGACAGCTTCTAAAAAACTTTCAGGTTTTTTGGATAAAAATAAAAAGGTTTTTTGGATTTTACTTATAGTTGTTGTTTGTGCAGTTATCGGTTTTGTTTGTGGACAGGCTTTTGGTTCATCTGCAAAAGTAAAAGATTTAGGTAAAATTGATTTAATTTCTTACGAACTTACAAATGATTCTGCTTCATTATCAAGTGAAGAATTAAATACAAAAAGAGATGCAACAATCGAAAGTTTAAATGCATTTACTTCTAAAGTAGGCGTTGTTGGAGTTAGAGCTAATTTATTAACAGCTGAACTTTATTTCCAGAAAGAAGATTATGAATCTGCTGTAAAATATTATGAAGCTGCTGCAAAAAAAGGTAAGACTTCTTACACTTCTCCAATTGCTAACTACAATTTGGGTGTTTGTTATGAAAATTTAAACAATCTTGAAGCTGCTGCTGAAGCATATAAAAAGGCTTCTGATGATGAAAATTATATCCTTAGAACTCACGCAAAATTCTCTTATGGTCGCGTGCTTGAAACTTTAGGAAAATATAAGGAAGCTTTTGCTGCTTATAATGAAGTTAATGACATTTCTCCTGATGATGACTGGGCAAAACTTGCTAAAACTAGAGCACTTAAACTCCAGCTTGAAGGAAAAACTGAATAAAAAATATAAAAAATTCATTTAAGTGATTATTTAATTATGAAAATAGCCGGGTTAAAAAATAGCTTTACATCAAGATTTGCTTTTATTTTATTACTCGGCTTATTTTTATTAACCAACCTTTCTTGTGGTCTGGAAGTTTATATTTTAATGCCAGAACCAATTTCTACAATTACCCAAAAACCTGATTATTCAAATACCGATGATACAGGTGAAAAATACTTTGAATTTGTAACAAATGAATCTGCTGATGAATATGAAAGTTTAGGAGATTTTAAATTCAGGGGAACAGAAATTTATTACAGAATTTATGGTTCAACCTCAACTTTAGATACACAAGTAAATACCTTAGTTTCTTATGCAACGGATTCTACTAAAAGTGCAAGTTCCTACGATAAACTTATTTCCTATGGTTATAAAGCTCTTGCTTCTTCAAATTATGATGATGAGCCTTTAATTAAAGCTTCTAGCGATTCAACAGATCAAAGAGTTTATATAAGATTAACTGATTATTATAACCAGTCAGAATATTCTGCCAGAATTACTGTTGATGGAGATTATCTTGGAGGCTCTTCCTCTGTTACTGTTCCTTTAAGAAATGGTAGTGATGGATATACCTTCAATTTTGGCCGTAGCGGAACTTATGATAAAGCCCCTTTATCCGGAGATTCTGATGTAAGTTATTCTTCTTCAGCAAATGGTAACTGGTATGTTGCAATGTTTGCTGTAGGTCTTGGACGCGATACTACTTTTACTTCTTATCACAGTAATATTGAATATTTGGGATCAGTTTATATCAACGCCAACGAAGAAAATAACTAATCCTTATTATCTTATTTAATTGTCTATATCCTTAAAATTTAGTATATTTTAATCATGTTATTAGAGATACAAAATTTATGTGCTGGTCTTGAAGACGGCAAAGAAATAATAAAAAACCTTTCTCTTAATATAGAAAAAGGTCAAACTCATGTTTTAATGGGGCCAAATGGTGCAGGAAAATCTTCATTGGGTAATACTTTAATGGGAAATCCTGTATATAACGTAACTTCTGGTAAGATTTTATTTAAAGGACAGGATATCACCGAGGAAGCTGCTGATAAAAGAGCAAAATTGGGAATGTTCATGTCTTTCCAGTCTCCTATAGAAATAGCAGGTATTTCACTTGAATCTTTTATCCGCTCTGCAATTCAACAAAAAACTGGAGAACGTGTAAAATTGTTCCAGTATCAGAAAGATTTACAGGCTTGTATGAATCTTTTGAATATGGATCCATCCTATGCAAAACGTGATTTAAATGTTGGTTTTTCTGGTGGCGAAAGAAAAAAGGCAGAAATATTACAGTTTTTAATGTTAAAACCTGATTTTGCAATTCTTGATGAAACTGATTCAGGTCTTGATGTTGATGCGGTTCATGTAGTTTCTAAGGGTATAGAGGAATATCAAAAATCCGTTGGTGGTTCTCTTTTGATTATTACCCACAATGCCAAGTTACTTGAAAATATGAAAGTTGATTATACTCATATTCTTGTAAATGGTTCTATCGTAAAAACTGGTGATGGTTCTTTAATTGATACAATCAATAAAGAAGGTTTTGAAAAATACTTAAAATAAATATAGATGGCAGATATTAAGAATCAGGTAACAGAAATCAATAATGAATTTTATAACTTTCGTTATGAAGAAAATGAAAATGATTTCTACCGAATAGAAGACGGATTAAATCCCGAAATCATAAAAAAAATAAGTGATGAAAAGGGCGATCCTGAGTGGATGCGTGAATTTCGTTTAAAGTCACTTGAAATATATAATTCTCTTAGAGTTTCTAACTGGGGACCTGGAATTGAAGGTCTTGATATGGATGATATTTCAACTTATGTTCGTCCAAAAACCCAGATGAGTGGAAAATGGGAAGATGTCCCAGATGATATTAAAGAAACTTTTGAAAAATTAGGAATTCCAGAAGCAGAAAGAAAAAGTCTTGCGGGGGTTGGTGCCCAGTACGACTCTGAACTGGTTTATCACAATGTTCAAAAAGAAGTTGCAAAACAGGGTGTAATTTACCTGGGTTTTGAAGAAGCTTTAAAATCAAAAGAATGGGGCCCAATGGTTCAGGAATATTTTATGACTTTGATTAAACCTCAAGATCATAAATTTGCCGCTTTACACGGGGCAGCCTGGTCGGGTGGAAGTTTTGTTTATGTTCCAAAAGGAGTAAAACTTTCTTTCCCATTGCAGTCATACTTCAGATTAAATGCAAAAGGGGCCGGTCAGTTTGAACACACTTTGATTATTGTTGATGAAGGCGCTGATTTACACTTTATTGAAGGTTGTTCTGCTCCTAAGTACAACGAAGCAAATCTTCACGCTGGGGCTGTAGAACTTTTTGTAAAGAAAAATGCTCACTTACGTTATTCTACAATCGAAAACTGGTCTAAAAATATGTATAACTTGAATACAAAAAGGGCCAGAGTAGAAGAAAACGGAAGTATTGAGTGGATTTCTGGTTCTTTTGGTTCACATATTTCTTATCTTTATCCAGAAAGTGATTTGGTTGGAGATAATTCTAAGGCTGAATTTACCGGTGTAACATTTTCTGGTTCAGGACAGAGTCTTGATACCGGTGCAAAAATGGTTCACCTTGGAAAAAATACAACAAGTTTAATTACTACAAAATCAATTTCAAAAGGTGGCGGAGAAAACTTTTACAGATCTGCTGTTTATATTGGAAAAGATGCAAAGGGTAGTAAAGCAAGTATTTCCTGCGAAAGTTTAATGCTGGATGACAAGAGTCGTTCAGATACTATTCCTGCAATGGAAATTCTTACAGATGAATGTGATGTTGGTCACGAAGCAAAAATTGGTAGAATCAGTGCAGATGCAATTTTCTATCTTATGTCTCGTGGAATTGGTGAAGAAGAAGCCCGCAGTATGATTGTAAGTGGTTTTGCTAATCCTGTAAGTAAAGAGCTGCCACTTGAATATGCTGTTGAGATGAATAATCTTATAAGACTTGAAATGAAAGGAAATATGTAGCCATGGCAGATATTAAAAATGATAAAATTATCGTAAATGCCACTCCAGCTACTACCTGGAATTGGCTTAAATTAAATAGTGATTCTTTTTCTTATGATAAAGAATATAAAAAACAGGAATTGAAGTTTGAAGCAATACCTCAAGGTTTTTCTATTTCAGATAAGGCTTCATCTTTATCCTCTTTACCAGAATTTAAATCTTCTGTCTTTAATGCTCTTCCTAAAAAAGAAATAGATAGAAGAAAGAGAGATGGTTCTTATCTTGATGACCAGGAATTTGAAAAATCTAGAAAGGAAAATCAAATTTCAAATAAAAATCATCCTTTGATTAAATTAATTGATAAGACAGTTCCTGAACCCCAGTACATTAAAGTAAGTGGAAGTCCAAAAGAAGCCTTACTTTTACATCTTGATGAAGAGAAGAATTGTTCAAACACAATTGCAAAACATATAATCCAAACCGAAAATGGAAGTGATTCTACAATTGTAATTTTATATTCTTCAGATTCAAGTAATCAGGAAAAATGTCAGTTAGTTCAGAGTCAGATTCTGCTTGGAGAAAATTCTCATCTTACTTTAATAAAAGTTCAGTTGCTTGGAAAAAAGACTCTACAACTTGATGATACTTCTTTTATTTGCGGCGAAAATTCGAAAGTAGATTTTGTTCAGATAGAATTAGGTGGAAATCATGTTGATTCTGGTATTTATGCAGATTTATTGGGTAACCGTTCAGATATAAAGACTCATGTTACTTATCTTTTTAAGGAAGATCAGTATCTTGATATGAATCACTGGGTAGTTCAACATGGCAAAAGAACTAAGTGTGATATGTATGTAGACGGAACTTTAAAAGATCAGGCAAGTAAAATCTATCGTGGTACTATTGATTTACAGAAGGGCTGTTCAGGTTCAACTGGTAATGAAATGGAAAACACATTAACTCTTTCTCCAAAAGTAGTAAATAAATCTATGCCAAATATTCTCTGTCTTGAAGATGATATTGCGGCTGAACATGGTGCTACAATTGGAAAATTATCTAAAGAAGTGCTTTTTTATATGGAATCAAGGGGAATTGATGAAGAAACTGCCCAGAAGATTATTGCCAGAGCAAAGATTCAAAGAGCAGCAGATTTTATTCCAAGTGAAAACATAAGGGAAGTAATTTCAAATTATTTGGAATCACAGGGTTTATAATAAATTTAATAAGAGCGTAAGATATGAATATATATAGAAAGGATTTTCCTTTATTCAAGGCTATTGATGAAAAGAAAGCAGGTGATAATAACGGATTGATTTACTTTGATTCAGCCGCAACTTCTCAGCGTCCTTATCAGGTTCTTGAGGCAATGGAAAAATTTTACCGGGAAGAAAATGCTAATCCTCTGCGTGGACTTTATAAATTAAGCGAAAGGGCTACTCAGGCATACGAAGATGCCAGAAAAACTGCCGCTGATTTTTTAAATGCCGGGGATCCAAGTCAGATTATTTTTACCCGTAATGCAACCGAAAGTCTTAATCTTATTGCATATTCTTATGGTCTTAATTATTTAAAAGAAGGGGATCAGGTTCTTGTTTCTATAATGGAACATCACTCAAATATTGTTCCCTGGCAGCAGGTTTGTAAAAAAACTGGAGCCCAGCTGGTATTTTTAGATTGTGATAAAAATGGTCTTATTAGTGACCAGGAATTAGATTCAAAATTAAGTGATAAAGTTAAGATTTTTTCTATTACACAGGTAAGTAATGTTCTTGGAGTTACAAATCCAGTAAAAGAATACGCCCGAAAAGCTCATGCGGTGGGTGCAATATTTATCGTGGACGGTGCTCAATCTGTCCCTCATCATAAAGTTGATGTAAGAGATATTGATGCAGATTTCTTTGCCTTAAGTGGACATAAATTATGTGGTCCAATGGGAATTGGCGTCCTTTACGGTAAAAAAGAATTACTCGAAAAAATGCCTCCATTCCTTACCGGTGGAGAAATGATTGAATATGTAACAAAAGAAAATGCAACTTGGGCAGAAGTTCCACATAAATTTGAAGCAGGTACAGTTAGTGCGGCAGATGCAGTTGGATTATCAGCTGCAATGAAGTATTTACAGACTGTGGGCTTTGATTTTATAGAAAAGCAGGAAAAAATGCTTACTCAAAGACTTATGCAGGGAATGAAAAAGATTCCTCATGTAAATTTTTTGGGCTCAGATGATCCTGATAAAAGGTCTGGAATTGTTACCTTTACAATCGATGGCGTTCATCCACATGATATTGCAACTTTGTTGAGTGATGAAAATATTGCTATTAGGGCAGGTCATCATTGTGCTCAGCCTTTGGGAAAATTTATGGGAGTAATTTCAAGTGCCCGTGCTTCTTTGTATTTTTATAATACAGAAGAAGAAGTTGATTTATTTTTGGAAAAATTGTCCCACATCCGAGAGTGGAGTGGTTATAAAGACTAAAATTTTAATTATAAGAGCAAATATATGGATACAAAAGAATTATATCGTGAAATTTTAAACGAACATAATATCAACCCAAGCCATAAAGAAAATATGGAAAATCCTACTTTTTGTCTGGAGGGGGTAAATCCTTCTTGTGGAGATCAAATTACCCTTCAAATGAAAATGGATGAAAATGAAAAAATTACTGATATTTCTTTTATTGGCAGTGGTTGTGCCATTAGCCAGGCTTCTGCAGATATGATGGCCGATCTTTTGATTGGAAAAACAAAAAAAGAAGCTCTTGCCCTTGCTGATATTTTTGACAGAATGATTAAGGGAAGTGTAAGCCCAGAAGAATTAGAAAGTCTTGATGAAGCTGCCGCTTTACAGGATATTGCTCATATGCCTTCAAGAGTTAAGTGTGCAATGTTGGGCTGGCGAACAATGAAACAAATGTTAGGTGTTGAAACAAATTCAAATTTGTAATATATTAGTTTTCACGGTGCTTTAGCTCAGCTGGATAGAGCAACTGCCTTCTAAGCAGTAGGTCGACAGTTCGATTCTGCCAAGCATCACTTTAGCCTGTCTTAATGACAGGCTTTTTTTTTGACTAAATTAATAAATAGGAAAATACTGTGAATCACAAAAATTTTGTCTTTTTTGACTGTGAATGTGCCAATAATTTTGATGGTGTTGGAAAAATCTGTTCTCTAGGTTATGCAGTTTGTGATGATGATTTAAATGTCCTTGAATCTGAAGATGTTGTAATGAATCCAGAATGTGAATTTGACTGGTATTTATTCAGTGGAAAAGGGGAATGTAAATTAGCATATTCAAAAGATTATTTTAGAATCAAACCAAATTTCGAAGCCTATTATAAAGATATAAAAAAATTATTTACAACAGGAAACAGATATATTTTAGGATTTGCAGTTTCTAATGATGTCGCTTTTGTAAACTCTGCCTGTCAGCGTTATGAAAAAGAATATATAAATTTCAGAGCTTTTGATATAGAACCCTTTTTAGCTCAAACTTACGGAGAAAAACATAAATTAAAAGAATGGGCAGAAAAATTCGGTGTAAATGTAGCAAAGTTTGAAAGTCATAAATCTGTTGATGATGCAATGATGACTATGCTCTGTTTTAAAAAAGCCTGCCAGGAACAAAATAAAAGCATTGAAGAAGTTTTAAATGAACACAAAGATTTATTTGTTTCTTCTGAACAAATGTTGATTGCCCAGCAGGAAAGAGCCTATCGACGGGAAATAATGGAAAAAATCAAAAGGCTTTATAATAAAAAATCTCCAAAGCCTAGATACAAGGGACTTTTAGACCAGTATTTTGAAATTGACGGCCGTTTATTAAAAGACGTAGATACAAGTTTTGAACTGGTAAAAAAGATTTATGATAATGGTGGAATTTCCTGTGAACATCTGGTAGGCAAGGGTAAAGTTATATTTGCCGAAGAACCAAAAGCCGAAATTGTAGAAAAACTTAAAAAACGTGGCTTGGGAGTAATCACTCTTGATCAGATGTTTGAAATTTTAAAATAAATAATTTTTTTTTACAATTGCTAAGTAAAAAATTCTTCCTTAAAATCAAATACCGCAGGTTGTTTCAACAACCGAGGATATTTGATTCGCAATACAAGAGTTTCGCAAGAAACTCTAAGTTAAATTGAATGGCGATATTTTAGCCATTCAAGTTAAACCTTATTGTTATTTATATACAAAAGCAATAAAATAGTATCATTAAACTTTTTAAATATAATTAAATTCTGACTTCAAAAGAATTATAAGAGCTTAATTTCTTTTGAATGCTCGTCTGGAATATCAGGGAAATTGCAGTTTTTAATTAAGGTGGTTTTATGATTACTCTCAAATTTGGCGGCACATCTATGGCCAACGCCCGCCGTATTCTGGCTTCTTCCGAAATTATTATTAATCGTGCAAAAGAAGATCGTGTTAGTGTTATTGTTAGCGCTGTTGCAGGCGTTTCTAATAATCTTCAGTCAGCTATTGATGCAACGACCAATGGCATTAACGGTACAAATTATGTTAGTGATTTACGTAATATCCACAATGAAATTTGTTTAGAATTACAGTCAAAACTTCCTGCTTTTGATGCAGATAAAGTTATGGCTAGATTAGAGCCTAATTTTGTAGAATTAGATAAACTTCTTGCAGGCTGTGTATCTTTTGGAGAATGTCCTGATACAGTTCACTGTAGAATTATGGGTATGGGAGAACTTTTATCTGCTCCAATTATGGAAGCTGTTCTTCTTGCTAAAAAACAGTCTGTAATTTTCTTAGATTCCCGTAAATTTGTATTTACAAGTGGAAATCAAAAAGAAGGAGAAGCTGATTACGCTCTTTGTAATGAAGCCTGTGCTCCTTTCCGCGATGGTGCAAGTCCATCTCAAACTCGTATACTTCTTTTCCCAGGTTTTATCTGCTCTTGGAAAGCTGGTTCTGATAAAAAGCCTGTTATGGGACTTTTGGGCCGTAATGGTTCAGATTTTTCTGCCGCAATTATTGGTGCTTCTCTTCGTGTAAAACGTGTTGAATTCTGGACTGATGTTGACGGTGTTTATACTGCAGATCCTAGAGTTGTAAAAGATGCTATTCTTGTTGATGATATGTCTTACGAAGAATCAATGGAACTTTCTTTCTTTGGTTCAAAAGTTTTACATCCAAAGACAATTGCTCCTCTTCAGGCAAAGGGAATTGAAGCCTGGAGTTTAAATAGTCATAATCCATCGGCAAGAGGAACTAGAATTGGAAAAGGTCCTTTTGAAAGTAGAGGAAAATCAAGTATTTGTGGTATTTCTTCATTAAAACACATTTCTATGATTTCAGTTGGCGGTTCTTTGATGAGAGGCCGCTCTGGTATGGCTAGTAAAATCTTCTCGGCTGTTTCTTCTGCCGGAGTTTCAATTCTTTTGATTACACAGTCTTCTTCGGAATATACAATTTCTTTCTGTGTTCGC
The DNA here is from genome assembly GCA_024682655.1 of Treponema sp. Classification (GTDB taxonomy): domain Bacteria; phylum Spirochaetota; class Spirochaetia; order Treponematales; family Treponemataceae; genus Treponema_D. The sequence continues at coordinate 7,774 of JAIKYZ010000133.1, read as the reverse complement.
GATGATCAGGCTGACAGGGTAAAAGATGCCTTAAATGCAAAGTTTGAACTTGAAATCCGCGAAAAATTAATAGATCAGATTGAAGTTAATAACGATTACGCAATTGTTTCTGTTGTAGGTGACGGAATGATTCAAAATCGTGGTGTTGCTTCAAAATTCTTTAATGCTCTTTCTTCTCAAGACATTAATATTGCCGCTATTGCCCAGGGCTCTTCTGAACGCTGTATTTCTGCCGTTATTAAAGGTGAATATGCTGATACTGCTGTTCGTGCAGTTCATCAGTTCTTCTTCCATACTGCTCAGACAATTGAAGTATTTGCCTTTGGAGCTGGAACTATTGGCGGTACAATGATTGACCAGATTCGTGATCAAAGAGAAAAACTTCTTAAAGAAAATGTTGATATTAAAGTACTTTGTATTACTACAATCGACGGTATGCTCTTAAAAGAAGACGGAATTGATCTTTCAAACTGGAGAGATCAGATGAAAAAGCCTGATTTCCCATTTGGTCCAAACAATGTAGATGATATTATTAAGTTTGTAAAAGATAAAAAACCTCTTAATCCTGTATTTGTTGACTGTACAGCTTCTTATGATTTACCAGAAAGATATCTTGATATCATTAATGCAGGAATGTCTATTGCAACTCCAAATAAACGTGCAAACTCTATGGACATTAATTTCTACCATGAATTACGTAGAACTGCCAATAAAATGCACAGACGTTTCCTTTACGAAACAAATGTTGGAGCCGGACTTCCAATTATTGATACTTTACAGAATCTTTACAAATCCGGCGATAAACTTGAAAGCTTTAATGGAATTATGTCAGGTTCTCTTTCTTATATTTTTGGAAAACTGGACGAAGGTTTATCTTTCTCTAAAGCAGTTCTTGAAGCAAAAGAATTACGTTATACAGAACCAGATCCTCGTGATGACCTTGAAGGTAAAGATGTTGCCCGTAAGGCTTTAATTATTGCCCGTGAATCTGGTTATGACATTGAACTTTCTGATATTGAAATGATTCCTATCTTCCCAGATTCTTTTGATGCAAGTGGAAGTGTAGAAGAATTCTTGAAAAAATTACCAGAAGTAGATGATTATTTTGCCAAAAAGATGGCCGCTCTTAAGAAGGAAAATAAAGTTCTTCGTATGGGTGCTTCAATCAAAGACGGAAAAGTATCTGTTGGAGTTCTTGAAGTAGGTCCAGAAGATCCTTTGTATGGAGTTAGAGGTGGAGAAAATGCCTTTGTATTCTATACAGAACGCTATCAGCCAATTCCATTAACTGTAAGAGGTTATGGTGCGGGAGCTGGAGTAACTGCTGCCGGTGTATTTGGTGATATTCTTAGAACTGTAAGTTTTAATCCTGAAAGATAATATTTAGGAGAATTATATATGCAAAGATTTGTATTAAGTGTTTTAGTAGAAAATAAAGCCGGTGTTTTAAGTAGGGTTTCTGGTCTTTTTAGTCGCAGAGGCTATAATATCGATTCTCTTACCGTTTGTGAAACTTCAAACCCTGATAATTCAAGAATGACAATTGTTGTTCGTGGGGATGAATATATTTTAGAACAGATTCAAAAACAGCTGGCAAAATTAATAGAGGTAATTACTATTGAAAAGTGTGAAAGTGAATCATCTTGTCAGAGGGAATTAGCTCTTATTAAAGTTCAGGCCGATGGTGCAAAAAGAAGTGCGATTATTGAAATCTGCGAAATCTTTAGAGCCCACATTGTAGATGTTGGTATTGAATCTGTTGTTGTTGAAGCTACTGGAAGTGAAGATAAGATTGCAAGCCTTATCAGACTTTTAGAACCTTACGGAATTCTTGAATACGTTAAAACCGGTCTTACAGCCCTTGATAGGGGAAGTAAGGTTTTAGCCTAGTCTTTAATCTTCTTCCACTCAGAAGTTACAAGCGAAAAGTTTCTAACTTCTGAGTGAGATTCTTCACGGTAATTTTCGCTGAAGCCAATTCTGAAAATATTAATTTTCTGGGGTAATTCTTTTGTATATTCTGTAAATTGAGAAACTTGCAGTCCTTCTGTTGAATTAAGGAATCTTACAATTGGCAAATCTATTCTGTATTCTTTTTTTTGATATTTAATTAAAATTTCTAAATCTACACTTTTATTTTTGCAAAGAATTTTTTGAATTGAAATAGCTTCTATATTGTCCTTGAGATTTTTTATGCCTTGGTAAATATTCAAATCTTCTTCTAATAGATTATTCAGGGGTAGCCATAAAGGAAAGGACTGGAAGGGGATATATTTTTTACAGTCCAGGTCATTGATAATCTTTTTTTGAATTTTCACAAGCCTTAATTCAAGGTCTTTGTGAGGAATTAGAAGAAACATAGTTAAAGTATAGTTTTTTTTATCAAAAAAATATACTATTTATAATATGAAGAAAATTGATTTTACTAAACTAACTAAAGAAAAAAAAGTAATTTATATTTTATCTTCCTGCCTGCTTTTGATTTTATTGTTTTTAGGTATTTTTTCTTTTGCAACCCGAAAACACTCTTCTTTAAGACTTCAATCTACTCTGGATAATTCTACTTATTCTATGATTGCTCTGAATTCTTCTGCAAAAAAGTCTTCTATTAATAAGTCTCAGGTTGCCCATTATAAATTTACAAAAGAATCAAGAACTTTGTTTTCTAAGCTTGTTAAAGAAGAAGGTAACACAGCCTTAGTTGTAAGAATAAATTTAAAAAATAAAGATCAGGCTTCTTCAAATTCTTTATTACGTTTTGGTTTTTTGTATCCTGATGATTTTACTTCTGGCGGAAAATTTATTAAACCTAAATTTCCAATTAATAACCGGATTGAAATTCAGGCCGATGAAAGTGATTTTACAGGACTTTTAGATGTGTCTTTTGCTCTTCAAAAAAATAAAGCTGAGGAAGACCTTCCTATGGGCTTTTACATTTATTCCGATGAAAAATGTGATATTGTTTCTGCCTGTATTTCTCCAGCCTTAATAGGTTTTGATAATTCTTACCAGGTTCCTTTTTATGGTTTTGCCTATAACGGTGGAAAAATTGATTTTTCTGATAATTCTTTTAATTTTTCGGGCAGTCAGATGGTTTTTCCGGGGGAAAATTCAAGGTCAGGCCAGTTACCTCAATTTGTTGTAAGATTTTCTGAAGATGAGGATTTTAAGTCCACCTTCGAAAATGACGTTAAGGTTGAAATAAATTTTGGAGGAGAAAAATATTTTCTTTCAAATGTAAAGGGTGCAGATAAAATTATTATTCCTGCGGGTGGTTTAAAAAATCCTTTTGCCAGGGTAGAAATTATTAATAATAAAGATTTAATTACTTCAATATTTCTTGAAAATGTAAAAGTTCAAGCCTATAAAGAGCATCCCTTGAAAGCAATTCTAACTGACCCTGGTTTGATTTTAAATTATAAAAAGTCAAACTGGCGTGATAGTAATTATGAAATCTTTGAATGGGATAGATTTCCTGGAATTATTTTCTTTGATAACGCAAATCATTATATTCAGGATAGATTTTTTGCAAGGCTGGCCTTTTATGTTGAAAAAGAAGGTTATAGAGGAACTTTAGTTTCCAATGAATTTTTACAGGGAAAGCATGCTTATAATGCCCATGATTATTCTTCCCAGTCTTTGACAGATTTCTTTAATAAAGCAAAAAAAGAAAATTTTATCTTAAATGATGAGGAATATCTTTTAAGGGATATTTTAATAGAAAATGGTTTGATGAAAAGCGACGGACAATATTATCAGGCTTTGGATGGCGGATTAGTTTCTATTTCCCGCGAAACCCCTGAATGGAGTCGTATAAATCTTCTGGCCCATGAAAGCTGGCATACAATTTTCTTTAAGGACGAAGAATTTAGAAATTATGTTACTGCGGTATATTTTACCTTTGACGAAAGATGCAGACTTTTTCTTTTAGACTTCTTTAAAAGTCAGCCTTCTTTAGGTTATGACCAGACCGATGATTATTTAATTCACAATGAATTTATGGCTTATATTATGCAGAATCAACTTGGAAATGTTGCAAAATTCTTTACAGGTCTTGCAAACTGGAATAGTGTAAGTGAATTTACACCAGAACTTGCTGCTTATGTAAGAGAAAGTAAGGCTGTTGGCTTTGAAGATGCTGCTATAGCCCTCAATGATTTTGTATTTGATAAATACGGAATCAGAGGGGGAATTGTAAGTCTTGTAAACCGTTAATTTCGCTTGTAATTATCTGTAAAATTATTAAAGGCTTTTACGGCTTCCAGAGTTGTTGGAGGTCCGTGGCCTGGCATTAAAATGGTAATTTCCTGTTGGGAAAATATTTTTTGTTCTATATTTGATCTTAAGATAAAGTCTGAATAACTTGAGTTTGTAGAACCAATAAAGCCTGCAGAAAGTACATCTCCTGTAAAAAGAATGTCTCCAATTCCATAAACCATACTGTCTGCTGTATGACCTGGAACAGACATATAATGAACAAACATATTTGCAATTTTTAATTTTCCGTCGCCACTAAGAACCGTAGTGTCATTTTTAGCAACATCCCAGTCGGCGGCATATATTTTTGGAGAATAAATCTTACGTAAAGTTTTAAGTCCGTGAACATGACTTCCGTGATTATGGGTAATTAATACGGCAGAAAGTTTAAGGTTATTGTCTTCAATCTGGGAAATAATTTCTTCTGTCATTTTTCCAGGATCGATTATGATTGCTTCTGAAGTTTCTTCGTTTACAACAAGATAGCAGTTTGAAAAACCACCTAAATTCAAATGGAAATATACCTTCATTATCTTACCCCGTCTACAATTGAATTTCCAAAGGATGAATTTTCATTAGCATCATTATCTTGATTTGTTTGATCAAAAACAGCTTCGCGGGTGTTAGACATTTTAAATGAAACGTTTTGTGTACTTGTACCAATAAACTGGGTCTTTTTTAAGTTACAGTTTCTAAAAGAAGTATCTACCAGATTTGCAAAACATATTCTGGAATTAAATAAATCTGAATCATCAAAAGAAGATTGAAAGGCTGTAATTCCATTAAAATTATCTTGAATCATATCGCTGGAAGTAAAAAGGGTGTGGGAAAAAGTACAGCCCGAAAAAGAAGTAAAGACTGTATTATTTTTAATAAAATTACAGTCGTTGAATATGGCAAAATCAAACATACAGAGTTTAAATTTTACATTTTGAGAATGAATATTCTGGAAGGTACAATGGGTAAAATTACAACCGTAAAACTGTTTGTTTGAAAAATCTATGTCTTTTAGAATAAGACCACAGGCATTTAATCCAACTATAATTTCATTTTCGTTGATGTACTTGTAAATTTCATTTTTTGCATTTCCCGGGTCAGGTATGTGGTCCAGACAGTATCCCTTTGCTTCTATTATTTTTCCGTTTTTATCAAAAGAGGAAAGAGCAAGATTTCTGCAGTAATGAACCATGCAAATATTCTGTGTAAACATATACTAATATTATAATAAAATATTAGTTTTTGTAAAATCGTTAAGGACTTTTACTAAAAATTTTGTCTTGTTGTTAAAATCTTTTGATAATAGTAAAATAAATTATGATTTGTTGGAAATGTGGAAAAAGTTTTGAAGAGGAATCTGTTTTTAGAAGCAGCGAATGTCCTTTTTGCCATGCCGATTTACATGTTTGCAGGGCCTGTGAATTTTATGAAAATGGTGCTCATAACAATTGCCGTGAATCTTCTGCGGATATGGTAAATGATAAAGAGCGTGCAAATTTTTGTGATTACTTTAGGGTAAAAAATGGTACAGAAATGACTGACAATAACACAAAATCTGCTGCTGCTGCTTTATTTTGCCTTGAATCTTCTACCACTTCTGGAAAATCAAAATCAGATCAAGCTCGTGATGTTTTTAACTCACTTTTTTCTTAGGCAATTCAGGTAAAATATGAAAGACTTTGTATTTATAGATTCCGGTGTCGGCGGCCGAGTTTGCGAAGAAAACTCGAGAAGCCGACTCTGTAGAACAGATTTTGTATTTATAGATTCTGGTGTCGGCGGCATTCCCTATATGACAACTTTATTACAGCGAGCCCCTGAAACAAGCTGTATTTACGTTGCCGATGCTGCTAATTTTCCTTATGGCGAAAAATCTCATGAAAAGGTTGTGGAATGCGTATGCTCTCTTGTAGAAAAAATATGCCTACGTTTTAATCCACAGGTTATAGTTGTTGCCTGTAATACCATGAGTGTAAATGCCCTTATAGATTTACGTTCCCGTTTTCCTCAGGTGAAATTTGTAGGAACTGTCCCCGCTATTAAACTTGCAGCTAGCCTTTCTCAAAAGCGGCGGATTGGACTTCTTGCAACTCATGCAACCTGTCAAAATCCTTACAACATTGAATTAAAAAATAAATTTGCTTCTGACTGTGTTATTGTAAACCGTGCAGATCCAGAGTTAATTTCGTTTATAGAGCACAATGCTTTTACCGCAAGCCGCTCTCAGTGTCTGGATGCTGTAAAACCTGCCGTAAATTTTTTTCGCAGTCAGAATGTGGATGTAATAATTCTTGGCTGTACTCATTTTTTGAATATTACAGATATTTTTGAAGAATCGTGCGGAAAAGATATAAAAGTAGTAGATTCTGTTGACGGCGTTGTGAGGCACTCTCTTGATGTGAGAGGTCTGCAAGAGGAGAAGTGGGCTGAGATTTCAAAAAAAACTTGCACTCCTCAATTATATACCACCGGTTTTACAGACGATTCAGAAAAAGCCCAGTACAATACTCTCTGTAAAAAATTTAAAATCCAATTTATGGGATTACTTACCTAAAAAGAACGTTTAAAAAAGATGGCTAAAATTTCGCTATCTTTTTTAAGTCTCGAGTTTTTTTGCAAAAACTCTATTTATTTACGTGTTCGCTTGTGCGAACGTTTTGTAAATCCTCAGTTGTTGAAACAACTTGCGTTTTACAAAATTAAAGAAGATTTTTGTATAAATGCTGGAAAAAGCTATTCATAATTTATAAAACTCTGCGCAATTGCTCTACTTTGAGAGTGGACTTTTAGATTAATAGAATATAATATTGTCTAAATAATAAAATATTATATAAAGGAGTGTTTATATTTATGAAAAAATTCCATTTAAGACTTGCTCTTGCGGTATCTGCAATATTTTTTGCTTTCACCGCATGTCACAATGATTTACCTGCTCCAAACAATGAACAGAATCAAAATGAGTCAACATCTCCAACAGATGACTCTACTCAAAAAGAAGAAAAGTTCTTTGAAGTAAAGTTTGAAAGTGAGCATGGAACTGTTCCAAAGGAAATTTCTGTAAAAGAAAATACCAGTCTAACTGAAGAAGATCTTCCATACCTTACTGCGGATTATTATGATTTTTTGGGCTGGTACGATGGAGAAACAAAGGTAGAAGCAGGTTATATAGTTAAATCTTCTGTTACACTCACTGCTAAGTGGGAAGAAAATTCACTTCCACTTGTACTTTGGAATTCAAGAGATGAAGAAAATAATATTGTTTGGAATGAAGACTATAATACGTCTACACTTGAACCTACTGGAAGTTATATACAAGGTATTCAGCTTTTTGATTATAAAGACAGAAATAACTCTTTAGAAATTACTAATCCTCCTCTTTTGGAAGCTTCAAATCTTCCGTTCTGTTTTTCAGATGATATTGTTTATTTTGTTAAAGATGATTATTTCATTGTTGGTTATAAAAAGGATGGAACAGGCTTTAAGGAAGTTTTTACAAAAGATATATTAGCTTTGTACAACC
>JAIKYZ010000130.1 GCA_024682655.1 Treponema sp. | reverse complement strand
GCCCTGGAAGTTTATCGTTCTGTAAATAAATCTACTCACTTTAATTTAATTGGCGCTTCCAGTTGCGACGACCACGGAAAATTTATTTTTGAAAATTATATTGGTGGACTTCCTTTTATTACAGATAAAGATTTTATTCCTCAAATTAAAAAAATTGTAAAAGAAAATAAGATTGATGCAATTTATCCAGCTATGGATGCCGTAATCGAAATTTTAAAATCAAATGAAGAAGAAATTGGCTGTAAAGTTGTTGGTCCAAAGGCTCAGACTACAAAAATCTGTCTTTCTAAAACTGCTACTTACAAGGCTCTGCAGGGAAAAATTAGAATTCCAAAAACTTATAAATCTGTAGAAGAAGTAGAAAACTATCCTGTTTTTACAAAACCTGATGTGGGCTATGGTAGTCGTGGCGCAAAAAAATGTTTGAACAGCGAAGACCTTAAAAATCAGCTGGAACTTTATCCAACTTCTATTATCTGCGAATATCTTCCGGGCGACGAATACACTGTCGATTGTTTTACCGACTCAAAGGGTAAACTTTTGTGTGCCTATCCAAGAATTCGTGCAAGAATTATGAACGGTATTAGTGTAAATACAAAGCCTGTTTGCGATAAGGGCGAATTTTCTGACTTTGCAAATAAAATTAATCAAAATATAGAATTTTCCGGGGCCTGGTTTTTCCAGGTAAAAAGAACTTGCAGCGGTGAGTTAGCCTTACTGGAAGTTGCCAGCCGTTTTGGTGGTTCTTCTTCTTTATTCCGAGCCAAGGGTGTTAATTTTGCTCTTATGAGTCTTTTTAATACTTTTGATATTCCTCTTTCTATTTTAGAAAATAATTATGACCTGGAAATGGATAGGGCTTTGGACAATAAATATAAAATCAATCTTACTTACGACGAAGTTTTTGTAGATTTTGATGATTGTATTTATCTGGAAAAAAAATATGTAAATGACCAGCTTTTGGCTTATCTTTTTAGATGCCGAAACCAGGGAATTAAAGTTACTCTTTTGTCTAAACATGACGACGTAAAATTGGGTAAGCTTGATGATTTATTAAAAGAATTAAGAATTACAGAGGTTTTTGATAGAATTCTTCACTTGGATCCAAGTGATTGTAAATATAAATATATCGACAATAAAAATTCCATCTTTATTGACGACAGTTTTGCAGAACGTAAGGCAATAAAAGAGCACTGTGGATTAAATGTTTTTAGTGTTGATATGGTTGAGTGTTTGTAAAAAATTAGTATTAAACAATGGAGTGTTTATAAAAAATGGCTGTTGATATAAAAAAAGTCCAGAATAGACTTTTAGAAATGGCAAAAGTTATTACTAAAATCTTTGAAGATAATAATTTGCCTTATCAAATTGCTTTTGGTACTTTGCTTGGTGCTGTACGCCATCAAGGTTTTATTCCCTGGGACGACGATTTAGATTTTTTTCTTTTTGAAGAGGATTACCCAAGGGCTATGGAAATTTTAAGAAATAATTTACCTGCAGATTTATTTTTGGAATATAAAGATTCCGAAGAAAAATATTTTCATGATTGGGCTCATGTAAAAGATGTAAATTCTACTGCCGAGTGTATTCATTTTCCCCAGGATTCCCTCTACACCCATAAAGGCATAAGTATAGATTTATATATTATGAAGCGCATTAAAGAAAAAGATTTTGCTCAATGGCGTTTTAATAAGGGAATGGAATACATTAATAAAAGAAAGTCTTTTTCTTTTATTAGTCCTGAAGATTATCAAAAAAAAGAGGAATTCTTCAAATCTCGTTTTGAAAAAGAAAAAGTTCTCACTGGAAATAAAGAATTATTTGCTTATATTAGTGATGTAGGTTACCAGGAAATAGAAAATATTCTTCCTCTAAAAAAATACAAATTTGAAGACACCGAATTTTATGGTCCAAATAATTATGATGCTGTGTTAAAAGTTGAATATGGTAGTTATATGGAATTACCACCAGAAAAGGACAGACTACCTCACTATACAAATGTAGTTTTTAAGTAATTATTTAGGAGAGTTAAGATATGAAAGAAACAGATAGAATTATGGCCAAGGGACAGTTCCCTGCAGACTTTTTAAGAGAAGAAATTAGATGTGAATATAAAGTAACCCAGGAATTAAAAAAAATCTGGATGGTTAGTTTGGATATTTTGTTTGAATTTGACCAAATTTGTAAAAAACATAATTTACAGTACTTTTTACTTTGGGGCTCTTTGCTTGGTGCTATTCGTCACAAGGGTTTTATTCCCTGGGATGATGATATTGACGTTGGAATGTTACGTCAGGATTACGAAAAATTGCTTTCTTTAAAAGATGAATTTAAAGAACCTTATTTTTTAGCAAGTCCAAAAACCGAAAAAGAATATTACTGGTCTCATACTAAACTTAGAAATTCTAATACTACTTGTATTAATAAACCTTTTAGATATCAGCCTGTAAATTTTGGAATTGATATTGATATTTTCCCAATTGATAATTTAATTGTGGACGAAAATATTGACTCTTATGATGCCAGATTAAGACAATTGAATATTAATAATTCTAATTATATGCGCCAATCTAATAAAAATCCTACTCCTCAAGAATTAGAAAGAATGAAGGGCTATAATTCCGATCCAGATAAAGATATGGCAGAAATTGAAGCCCTGGCCACAAAATATAATAATCAAAAAACTGAATATCTTTCTTGTAATGTTTGTACAATAGACAAGTGGCAGAACCGAACTTGTAAAGCCTGCGATTTACAGGAATTTATCCTCTGGGATTTTGAAGGATTTAAATTGCCAATTCCAAAAAATTATGATTCAATTTTAAAAAATGAATTTGGTGATTATATGGCTTTTCCACCTGTAGAAGAAAGAGGTCACTGCCACGATAGAAATCTTTTAAATCCAGATGTATCTTATAAAGAAAGTCTAAAAAATTTATTGTAGAAGGGGTTTGTATGTTTAATCTTACTGAAGAAGAAATCATGAAAAACTGGGGTGTGGATAATGCAGACCATCCCTTAGTTACTGTAAAAACAATGACTTATAATCAGGAAGATTTTATTGCTCAAACTATTGAAGGTGTTTTAAAGCAAAAAACAACTTTCCCATTTGAATTTTTAATTCATGATGATGCTTCTACGGATAATACTACTTCTATTGTTCGCCAATATGCAGAAAAATATCCAAAAATCATAAAAGCAATTTACGAAGAAGAAAACCAATATAAAAAAGGTACTCATCATGTAAAAATTGATGCAGCCATAAAAGGAAAATACCTTACTCTTTGCGAAGGTGATGATTATTGGATTGATGACTATAAATTGCAGAGTCAGGTTTCTTATATGGAAAAACATCCTGATTGCGGGGCTACTTATACTTTTGCTAAAGCTTATATTCAGCAAAAAGGTGAATACGATAAAGACCTTTTAGGTAAAAAGAATCAAACTTTTAGAAAAATCATGATTTTTGGTAATAGTGTTCCAAATCTTACTTCCTGTATAAGAGTTGATCTTTACAAACAAATTGAAAAGGAATTAGCTCCTGTTTCTAAAAACTGGCTTATGGGCGATTTACCAAAATGGCTTTGGATAACTACAAATTCAAAATTGGTTTTTATTCCTCGTGTAACTAGTGTTTATAGAATTTTAAAAGAATCTGCTGCACATTCACAAAATCCAGAAAAAGTTAAAGCCTTTAATCAGTCTGCTTATGATATTAGAGAGTATTTTGCAAAACTAAATCATAAAGAAGAATATCTAAAAAATTATCAGGCTCATTTTGATTTTATTGAAGGCTGGCAAAAGCGAGATTATAAACTTGTAAAAAAATCCTTTAAGAACTTGGCTCTGGATGATAAAAATCTAAAAAATATAGTTAAATTTATAATTTCTTGCCTAAAAAGTTCATGATTTTTGTACTTTTTTATAAAAAATTATGAGTATTAGTAATTTCTTAGAAAAATTTAATAATTGTTTTAAATAAATAACAATATTGAATGTTATAATTCCCTATGTATAAATAGGGAGAAAACTTATTGCAGAATAACTACGATATAAAAAGGGTTCAAAACAGACTCTTTGCTATGGCTAAAAAAATAGCCCAGATTTTAGAAAAATATTCTATCCCTTACGAAATATCTTTTGGTACTTTACTGGGTGCTGTAAGACATAAGGGCTTTATTCCCTGGGACGACGATTTTGATTTTTTTCTTTTTGAAGACACTTATCAAAAGGCCATGGAAGTTTTAGAAAAAGAATTACCAGAAGATATGTTTTTGGAAAATTCAAAAAGCGAGCCAAAATATTTTCATGCCTGGGCTCATGTAAAAGATACAAATTCAATTTGTTCCTGTCAGCAGTTTCCTCAAGATGAATTATACAGTCATCACGGTGTAAGTGTAGATTTATATAAAATCACAAAAATCAAAAGTAAGGATTTTGCAGAATTCCGTTATCAAAATGCCCTGGCCTATATAGACCGTCGCATGGAATTAGGTCTTATTGATCAGGCTGATTACGATAAAAGAAAAAAATCCTACGAAGAAAGAAAATTAAAAGATTGTGTAAAAACTCAAGATTCAGAAATTTATGCCTATCCTTTTGATATTGGTTTTCAGTTGATTGACGATATTTTCCCTCTAAAACGGTACAAATTTGAGGATTTTGAATTTTGGGGACCAGCCAATGCAGATTCTATTCTTACATACAGATATGGAAATTACATGGAATTACCTCCAGAAAATCAAAGAGTGCCTCATTATTCCAGTGTAAAATTTACAGATGGAGAGTAGAAAATGAAAAGAATTATTACTTATGGAACTTTTGATTTACTTCATTATGGTCATATTAATCTTTTAAAAAGAGCAAAGGAACTTGGCGATTACCTTGTTGTTGGCCTTTCCACCGATGAATTTAATTTAAAAGAAAAAAATAAAAAATGTTATTTTTCTTATGAGCAAAGAAAACATCTTTTAGAAGCTATTCGCTATGTAGATTTAGTAATTCCAGAAGAAGGCTGGAATCAAAAACTTACAGACGTTGATTTATATCATATAGACACTTTTGTAATTGGTGATGACTGGAAAGGTAAATTTGATTTTTTAAAAGAAAAATGTAATGTTCTTTATTTACCAAGAACTCCAGAAATCAGTACAAGTCAGATAAAGTCAGATTTAAATAAAAACTAAACTTAATTTAGATACTATGCTCTACTTTGTAAAATGTGGTAGAATATATTATCTAGAATATTAGTTGGTTTTTATGAAAGAATTATCAGTTGAAGATCGCAAAAAATTGAGCATGGAAATATTAGATGTAATCCATGCTTTTTGTTTAAAAAATAATATCAGATGTTATTTAGATTCCGGTACACTTTTAGGTGCTGTAAGACACAAGGGCTTTATTCCCTGGGATGATGATATAGATATTTCTATGCCCCGTCCCGATTATGAAAGATTCTTAAAAATTTTTAAGGAAGATGGTTATTATATTTCTTCTTACCGAACAGGCGGCAGAAGATTAGTTACTCCTTTTGCCAAAGTTTGCTCAGATAAAACTTATGGAACGACTTTAACAGGAAAAAAACTTCCTTATGGTGTTGCAGTTGATATTTTCCCAATTGATGGTTATCCAAAAGGGGATGCTGCCATTCAAAAATTTTTTAAAAAACAATTAAAACGTTTTCATAGATATATATTTTTAGTAAGTTTAGAAACTACAACTCAAAGTAAATCATTTATTA
>JAIKYZ010000124.1 GCA_024682655.1 Treponema sp. | reverse complement strand
TCAACACCGAAGAGTGCAACGATATCACCTGCACAACCTTCGTTGATATCTTCCATCTGAGCAGAGTTCATACGAACAAGACGTCCAACCTTGAATCTCTTCTTATTGCGTGTGTTATAGAGTTCTTCACCCTTCTTGATTTTTCCCTGATATACACGAGTATATGTAAGCTGACCGTACTGTCCATCATCAAGTTTGAAACCAAGTGCAACACATGGCTTGTTATCAACTGATTCAAGTTCTACTTCAGCTTCGTTGTTATCGATGTCAAGAGCTACGTTCTTTACTTCGTTTGGAGCTGGTAAGTAGCGGATAACTGCATCCAACAATGGCTGAATACCTTTGTTTACGTGAGCAGAACCAAGGAATACACCAACATACTGTTCTGCAAGTGTACCTTTACGGATAGCAGCGATGATTTCTTCTTCTGTTGGATCCTGTCCTTCAAGAACTTTTTCCATAAGAGCATCATCAAAGTTTGCTGCTTCTTCAATCATTTCCTGGCGATATTTGTTAGCATCATCTACGAGGTGAGCAGGAATTTCAGCTACACGAAGATCTTCTCCGTTTGGTCCGTCGAAATAAATTGCTTTCATTCCAACTAAATCTACAACACCTTCAAGTTTGTCTTCCAAACCGATTGGAAGTTCCATCATGTGAGCGTTAAGACCTAATTTGTCACGGAGCTGTCCACAAACGCGGATAGGATTAGCACCCTGGCGGTCACATTTGTTTACGAATGCAACACGAGGTACATGATAGCGTTTGAGCTGACGGTCTACTGTAATTGACTGTGACTGAACACCAGCTACTGCACAAAGAATCATGATAGCACCATCAAGTACGCGAAGAGAACGTTCAACTTCTACAGTGAAGTCTACGTGACCTGGTGTGTCGATAAGGTTAATAGTGTAGTCTTTCCACTGAACCTGTGTAGCTGCAGACTGGATAGTGATACCACGTTCACGTTCCAATTCCATGTTGTCCATAACAGCACCAACACCGTCTTTACCACGAACTTCATGGATAGCGTGAATCTTGTTACAGTAGAACAAGATACGTTCTGAAGTTGTTGTTTTTCCTGAGTCAATGTGAGCACTGATACCGATATTTCTCATTTTTGAAATATCCATATTGTTACCTCTTAAAAAATAAATTTGCTTTTATAATGTAAGAATATATTTTATAGAAAAATCACTTGATATTCAACTATCCGCCTTGGAAAACTATTGACAATTTAAGAAAATAGGTTATTGTTTTTGACTTTATTCTTACAGAAAGGTCTGATTTTTCTTCCCATTGGGTATTTTCTTTTTTCTTTTCTATATTTATTGAATTAGTATTACTTACTTTTACTTTTCCATTGTACTGTAGATTAAGTGAATATTTTTGAGTCAGATCAAAAGTTTTATTTTCTTCTTTGTCCTTACAGTCAAATGTAAGTTTTGCAGAAAAAGTTGGACTTAAAATTGGCAGGTTCCAGTTGTTTTTTAATTGAAGGGAATAGTTTTTTATATTTAAGTTGAGATTATTATCTTCTTTTGTGTAGATGCCTGATATTTGTAGAAGAAAGGTTAATCCAGTAAATAAAGAAGAAAGTTGTAGTCCAGCTGAATTTTTGACTTCATTTTCTTTTTCACAGTTATTTAAATATTGCTTAAAATATGAATTTACCCCGGTCTTTATAAAAAGGGGAATTTTGGTATTTGTCTTATAATTATTTTGAATACCACTTTTTAATTGAAAAAGGGCCGGGTATTTATTTTGAGAGCTTGTAAGAATAAATTTATTCTGGTTTAGCAGGGCAGAAAAATTGAAAGTAAAAAGTTTTGCCTTGATTGAATTTTCACTTTTATATATTAAATCGTAAGTTCCAAAAGGTGACTCATAAATATAAAAAGAAAATAATGTATTAAAATGTGGAAAGCCTAAGGAAGTTTGCATAAGTGAACAAAAATGGTTACCTTTGTGATAATAAATTTTGTCCTCAGACCACCAGCTTGTTCCTGTAAATTCCTCATAGGGCAGAAGGCCCCATATTCCGGCAAATTCTAAGTTGATTTTTTTTGACGGCACAATTTTAATAGACACAGAACCTAACGATTTTTCCTGAGACATCCAGGCATTGAATAAACAAGCATCAAAAATCTTATTACGATTTTTAAATCCACTTTCCAGCATAAAACTCAAAGGATTAGAAAAAGACGAATAAGTTGGTAGTGAAGCACTTATATTACTCACATGGCAAGAATTTGAAGCAAAGGGAGAAATCGAAGAAGACAAGAGTGGATTATTGAGTTTACTGACAATTGCCGAAGCTTTTAGATTTCCATACTTTACAGTAGTTGAAAAATCTTTTAATAATTTCTCTGTAAATAAAGCAATTCCCACATTCAGATTCTCGAATTCTTTCCATTTTTCCAGACTTGATTCAAAATCCAAAGATTCCTGACTTTTCCCAAAGAGTCTAAGATCCAAAAAAGGAAGAGTAAATTTTCCCCCGGCGTAAATACTGTCGTAAGAAACTTTTTCATCTTCAGCCAGACCTTCTTCACTTTTGAGAATTATTTCTTCCTCGGTATCCAGATCTAATCCCCAGATTGTATAAAGATATAGATGATTTTTAGAAAAAATATTAGTCCCCTCGGAAAATAAGTCAGCCAGCAAAAATTGAAGGCAAATCAAAACAAAAAATCTTTTTACTTTCACATATTAGTAATTGCCGAGATTGTTACATTTTATGAAGTATTTTGGAAAAAAAATTTAAAAAAAATAACCGGCCCGTTCTAGAGCCGGCAAAAGGTTAGGAGGTTTTTCTTTAGTTTTTTTTAATTACTTGTGCTTGTTACATAACTTTCGGCCTTAGAGAATTCATCAATCTGAATAATTCTAGTTCTCCAGTATTCAGCTTCTGATTTTGTTGTATAAGGTCCAATTCTAACTCTATAGAAGAGTCTGTTTTTATTATCTTCAAAAGTGAAAATATCTGCTGGAATCTTGTTTTCATCAAGAACTCCACGGGCATTTTCTGCACCTTTTTTGTTACTGTAAGCGGCAACCTGAACCCAGAACTGAGTGATTTTTTCTACAGGTGCAGGATTTTTTGCAGCAGTTTTTGTGTTTTTAGCAGGTGTAGATTTTACAGCCTTCTTTTCACTTTTTGGCTGAGCAGCAGGGCTTGCTTTCTTTTCTACACTTCTTGCTTTTTCAACTACTGGAGCAGTAACAACTGGGCTTGTCACAATAATTGGCTGTTTTTCTTCGACTGCAGGAGTCTTGCTTTCAGGAATATTTACAGTAATGTTGATATTCTGAGGAGCAGCACTTGGAGTATTTTCTTTTACAAGTAAGTCTTCTTTTAAGGTATTTAAATCAATTGTTGTTCCCTTATTTTCTGATTCTTTATCATTAGCTTTTGATAAATCAAAAACACTAGTGTTGTCAGAAAGAACAATCATTTCTGAAACTTTATCATTATTCTGATAAGGAACTTGCTGTGGTGGAAGAACATCAGGACTGTTTGTCCAACCACTTTCATATTGTGTATTTGATCTAGGACTAGATACACTAGCGACTGCTGTAGCTTGTTTTTTTGCAGGCATATACATAATCAGGGCTGCACCTAAAACTACTAATAAAAAAGCACCTACAGCTGCAATAATCCATAAAGTTTTTTTCTGATCCATAAATTTCCTCTTTACCGATTTATATCGGCCACCTTACTCTTTTTATCGGATTTATAAAAAATTCCTTTAGGATTTTTTTTAATATTTGTGGAATATGGCTAATTGACTTGTAAAAGTGATTTTTTTAGTTTTTGATTAGGATAATTTCTTTTTTACAATTTTTATAATTATCAAGAAGATTTTTTTGAGAATTAAAGCGTTTTAAAATTTGAGAGAAGGGAAGCTTATCCCTTTTTCTTGCTCTTAAAAATCGTTTTAGACAATTTGATTGAACAAAAACTATAAGATTTCCTTTTTCTAAAATCTCTGGAGTTTTATAAGCAACAGTAGCGTTGATAATTGTTTTTTTGTGATTTTTAATAAAATCTTCTATTTTTTGAGTGATTATTGGATAAACAATTGCTTCCTGTTTGGCAAGTAAATCCGGGTGGGCAAAAAGAATTTTTCCAAGGGCCCGCCTCTTGATTTTTCCCTGGTCGTCTAATATTGAGATTCCTTCTTTATCAGCATATTCAGAGAAAGTTTCTACTATTTTATCTTTAGCTTCTTCGATTGCCTGGTGAACAAGAATATCAGCATCAACAGAAGAATAATCAAATCTTTCTAAAAGGGAAGAAACATAATTTTTACCAGATGCCATTTTTCCACAAACGATAATTACCGGCCGGCTGAGAAATTCTTTTAAGTCTGGATTGATTTTAGAGAATTCTTTATTCAAGACTTTTACATTAAACTTTTTCAAAAAATCCTCCTTTAAAATCAAATACCGCAGGTTGTTTCAACAACCGAGGATATTTGATTCGCAATATAAGAGTTTCGTAAGAAACTCTAAGTTAAATTGAATGGCGATATTTCAGCCATTCAATTTAAACATCCTTTTTTTAATCAATCCTAAATTTTAATTTCTAATAATAAAATTATTATATAGAAGAAATGAGCTTAGTGGAATTTTCCCCAGGAATCTCCGCTTTCTACAGAAACTCTTAAAGGAACCGAAAGTTTTACGGCATTTTCCATTTTATCTTTAATCAGATTTATAGTTTCCTCTACAATCTTTGGATCTTCCGGGCATTCAAAAATCAATTCATCGTGAACCTGTAAAAGTAATTTTGCAGGGCTCTTACTTTCTTCTAAGGCCTTTGAGATTTTTATCATAGCTTCTTTTACGATATCTGCGGCACTTCCCTGAACTGGAGAATTAACTGCAATTCTTTCTGCGGCGGCTTTTTCGATTTTGTTACGGCTATTGATATTTAAAATTGGACGGCGACGTTTGAAAATAGTTTCGATATAACCTTTTTCTTCGGCCGATTGAATTGTATTTGTGATGAAATTCTGAATGCTGGAGTAAGTTCTAAAATAAGAATCAATAAAATCTTTTGCCTGAGTTCTGCTTATTCCTAAATCTTGAGCTAATCTAAAGGCAGACATTCCGTAAATTACCCCAAAGTTGATTGTTTTTGCAGTTCTTCTCATTTCTGGACTGACTTCTTCTGGGCTAACTCCATAAATTAAGGCTGCAGTTGCCTTGTGAACATCTTTACCTTCGATAAAAGCCTGACACATATTTTTATCCTGACTTAAGTGAGCAAGTACAACCAGTTCAATTTGGGCATAATCGGCAGAAATTAAAATCTTACCCTGTGGTGCAATAAAGGCTGACCTGATACGTCTACCGGCTTCGTTGCGTACCGGAATGTTCTGAAGATTTGGTTCTCGGCAGGAAAGTCTTCCGGTTGCAGTACCACTTTGAACGAAGTCAGTGTGAATTCTGCCCTGAGAATCTACAAGTTTTGGAAGAGTTTCTACATAAGTAGATTGAAGTTTTGACATTTCTCGATATTCAAGAATCATTTTTGGAACAGGATCAAGATAAGCTAATTCTTCCAGAACTGAAGTATCAGTTGAATAACCTGTTTTTGTCTTTTTTCCAGGTTTTAGATGTCTTTCTTCAAATAGAACAGTTTGAAGTTGTTTAGGAGAAGCAATATTGAATTCATGTCCAACTTCTTTATAAATATTTTCTTCTGCCTTTTTAATTCCTTCTGCCAGTTCCTTGTTGTATGCGTGAAGAGTTGCAGTATCAAGGTGAATACCATTTAATTCCATCTGGGCAAGAATTGGTAAAATTTCCATTTCAAAATCAAAAAGACTCTTGTTTTTGTCGATTTTAGGGAATTCTTTTTCTACTAATTTTTGATAAAGCTGTAGGGTAAAATCAGCATCTTCGGCAGCGTAAGGATAAGCAGTTTCCAGAGGAAGATCTGCAAATGTCTGTCCTTTTTTTACAATGTCAGAAAATTCAATTCCTTTAAGGCCCAGCATAGTTTCTCCAAGATATTCAAGAGAATAACCATTTTTACCAAGTCTTTCTGGATTTTGCAGCCAGGCCATAATCATTGTGTCTGAAAGTTTTGCTTTTAAGAATTCCAGGCATTTTTGATTTTTTGATAATTCAGGGTATTTTTTTAATTGGCCGGCTAATACTTTTAGGTCAAACTTTCCATTATGCATTAGAAGATGAACTTTTGGATTTGAAAAAAGACGTAAAAGCTGGGAAAGGGCATCTTTTAGATTGATATAATCTGTTTGATTAAATAAATCTCCATTGCTTATTTGAATTGGAACATAAATTGCCTGACTTTTTTGGTAACATAAAGAAAATCCAATGAGATTTGCGGTGATTGTATCAAGACCGTCAGTTTCGCAGTCGTATGCAATTACTTTATCTTCTTTTTCGGAAATAGAAAGATAGTCGCTTATATATTTTTCAAGCTCTGCTAATTTAGTGATAGCCTTATAATTTGATCTGTCGTTTTCTTTGATTGGAAGGCTTTCTTCTATTTGAGTTTGATTAAATTCTGAGGAATTTTGATTTTTATCATTTGAAACTTCTGTTTTTGCTTTTGAAGAGTCTGAAGAAGTTAGGCCTAGTTCTGAATAAGATTTTGCAACATTAAAAACTTCGTATTTTGTGAGGACTTGAGCGGCGGCAGAAAAATCAAGTTTTAGAGGTTGGGCCTTTAATAAATCAGAAATCTCGGAACATGGAACAGAGTCGCAAAGTTTTACAAGTTTTTGACTAAAGTAAGCATTTTCTTTACCGTCTATTAATTTTTTTTGCATAGCCCCTTTGATTTGATCAATGTGAGCATAGATTCCATCTAAATCTTTGTATTCGTTTAAAAGTTTGGCAGCGGTTTTTACACCAACCCCCATAACTCCAGGAATATTGTCAGCAGAGTCACCGTAGAGGGAAAGTAAGTCTAACAATTGTAGAGGTTCTACTCCCCATTCATTTTTTACACCTTCTATTCCAGTAAGTTTCCAGGTGCTGGCTCCACTTTCTGGTTTTAAAATCTTTGTACTTTCGGTAACAAGCTGCATAAGATCTTTATCACCTGAAAGAATACGGCATTGACGGCCTTCTTCTTCGCATTTTTTTGCTACAGTGGCAATAATATCGTCGGCTTCGTAACCGTCACATTGAAGGACTGGGATTCCCAGGGCTTTTAAAACTTCTTCAATCCATGGAATCTGGGCATGAAGGTCATCTGGGGTTTTATTTCTAGTTGCTTTGTATTGAGGATAAGCCTGGTGGCGGAAAGTTTTAGTTTTACTGTCCATGGCGGCGATTAAATAAGCTGGCTTGTAATGTTCCAAAATCCAGTGCATATTGCGGAAAAAGCCGAAAAGGGCAGATACGTTTTCGCCTTTTGAGTTTGTTAGAGGACGGGAGATGAAGGCAAAGTAGCAGCGAAAGATTAATCCATAACTATCTAAAATATAAACTGTGTTTTTATCAAAATCCATAAATACATTTTATCTTATTTTATATAAATATTTAAGAAGAATGTTGAAAATTAGGCTCCCGCGGAAGAATCCCGTCAAGTACGTGTTAGAGGCAGAGCCTCTAGGACGTACTTGCAGTCTTCTTCCGCTCCGCCTAATTTTCAACTATTAACTGAGGTATTTAATAAAATGAAAGAGAAAGGTATTTATGGATTTTGTTTAACACTGCTTAATTTTCTTTTGCGGGAAGGGAAAGGGACGGGGCAGGGGCTTCCGCTGCAGAAAACGATCAAGGACAGGCAGCGGGAGCTACGCCCCCTTAGAATGTCCTTGTCGTTTTCTTCCGCTCCGCCTAATTTTCAACTATTAACTGAGGTATTTAATAAAATGAAAGAGAAAGGTATTTATGGATTTTGTTTAACACTGCTTAATTTTCTTGGGCGGGAAGAGAAAGGGATGGGGCAGAGGCTCCCGCGGAAGAATCCCGTCAAGTAAGTGTTAGAAACAGAGCCTCCAGGACCTACTTGCAGTCTTCTTCCGCTCCGCCTAATTTTCCACCAACCATAATACCCACAAACAAATTTGCTCTCATCTAACGCTGCACACCTATCAAAAAAAAGTTGAGTCCGTTAGGACGAAACAAATCCGTTTGTATAAAAAAAATCCTTGCAGTCTTCTTCCGCTCGCGCCTAATTTTATGTAGAAAATTATAATTCTTTGGCGCGGGCTAGGGCTTGGTTTATGTTGTCGAAAATGTTTTGGCGGCCTAATTTGTCGGCCATACCGGTTTTTTCAAGTAACATGTAAGGCTGGGTGTGGATACCGGAAATTACAATAGTAATTCCTTTTCTGTCGCAGGCGGCTTTACACTGTTCCAGCGCCCTGATTCCCCCTGCATCTAAATAAAGAGTGTTGCGCATTCTTAAAATAATAACTTTGCAGTCGGCCTGGGCTCTTTCTGTGGCAATTTCGAATTTTCTTACGGTTCCAAAGAAGAGTGGACCTTCAATTTCAAAAACAAAAGTTCCCTGAGGAATATCTAATTTTTCTTCAGGCTGGTCTTTTTTAATTCCACCGGTGATAGATGCTCTCTGGTCCTGAACTTCGGATAAATCAATCATCTTTTTAATAAAGAAGAAGGCAGCAAAACCAAGACCAACTTCGATTGCAACGGTTAAATCTACAAAAACAGTAATTAAGAAAGTAACTAAAAATACACAAATATCTGATTTTTGACCTTTTAATAAGGCTTTTATTGCTGGGAAGCCTGCCATATTCCAGGCGACATTAATAAGAATTGCTGCAAGGGCTGGCATTGGAATGTAAGCGGCGTATTTTCCAAAGAATAAAAGAATTAAAAGTAAGGTTAAAGCGTGGATAATTCCTGCTATAGGACTTTTTCCACCATTTTTAATATTTGTTGCGGTTCTGGCAATGGCTCCTGTAGCTGGGATTCCTCCAAAAACAGGAGAAGCAATATTTGCAATTCCCTGGGCTATTAATTCCATATTTGAATCGTGTTTACTTCCAATCATACCGTCGGCAACTACTGCAGAAAGCAGGGATTCAATGGCGGCCAAAACTGCGATTGAAATTGCGGTTGGGAATAAAGTTGTGATTGTCTTTAGATTAAAGCTTGGCAGGGTTGGTTTTAATTCCCTGATAGAAGGAATTGTATAATGAGCCGAACCATCTGCAAAAGAGCCGATAGTATCGCATCTTAAATCTGTAAATTTTGAAAGAAGAATTGAAGCAAGAGTTGCAAAAATAATAACTACAATACTTCCAGGAATCTTTTTGATAAATTTAGACCAGATAAAAATAAAAGCCAGACATATTGATGCCATTGCAAAAGAATACCAGTTTACGCTTGAAGCAGACCTTGCAAAGGCAATCATTTTTGGAAGAAAATCTCCTGGTAATTTGCTGTATTCTTCTCCTAAAATCATCATTGGAGTAGAAAAATCTGGATGAAGACCAAAAAAATCTCCTAACTGACCGGATGCAATTGTAACTGCAATTCCTGCTGTAAAGCCAGTAACAATTGTATATGGAATGAACTTTACAAGTCCTCCCATTTTAAAAACTCCAAGAAGAATAAGGATTATACCTGCCATAATTGTTGCGGTTGCAAGACCACTAAGTCCGTATTGGGCAACAACTCCGTAAACTATAACAGCAAAGGCCCCGGTTGGACCTCCAATTTGAACTTTACTGCCTCCAAAGGCCGAAATACAAAAGCCTGCTACAATTGCTGTAAAAATACCTGCTGCAGGGCCAACTCCCGATGCAATAGCAAAGGCAATAGCAAGTGGAAGTGCTACAATTCCTACAATAATACCTGCGATTAAATCGCTTACAAAAGTTTTGGCAGAATAGCCTTTTAATGAGTTTATTAGTTCTGGTTTCATAATGATAGGATTTTAGCGAAAGTATTGAAGTAATTCAATTAGAAGAAAATTTTGCAGAAGATTGATTTTTAATTATTTTTCCCCATTTTAACTTTATTTTGCTATATTTAACTTATGAATACTAAAAAGAAATCTAGGTTTGTAATTTTTTTAAGTCTTATTATTTTGGCCCTTCTTGCTTATTTTGTCTGGGATTATTTTTCTAATAAAAAGGAAGAACTTTCTTATTCAGAATTTTATCAACTCTACCAGGATAATCAGATAGCCAGTGTTAATATTTCTCCTGAATATTTGATTTTTACTCTTAAAGATTCTTCTGATTTAAATAAGTCAAAAATCTATAAATGTCAAAACCCTCAGTCCCCAGATTTACAGGAAAAACTTATGCTTAAGGATGTTGAGGTAAAAATCGAAAAAGACGGGGGACAGATTCTTTCCCTGATTTTTGACCTGATTTTTTACGGAATCTTTATAGCAATATTTATTGTGGTTTTTAGAAAATTTATTTCTCCTAATACTTTTAAGGTTCAGCATAAGACTGGAGTGAAGTTTGATGATGTAATTGGAATGGACAGCCTTAAAAAAGATATGAAGCAGGTAATTGAAATTATGAAGGCTCCCCAGGAATATGCTAAAAAAGGAATTAGAATGCCAAAGGGGATTTTATTAGAAGGACAGCCAGGTAATGGAAAAACACTTTTTGCAAAGGCCCTGGCCGGCGAAGCAAAAATTAATTTTATTCCCGCAAAAGCAACTGATTTTGAAAGTATGTTTATGGCAATTGGCACAATGAAAGTTAAACTTCTGTTAAAAAAAGCAAGAAGAAGAGCTCCTTGTATTGTTTTTATTGATGAATTTGATGGAATTGGAACTGTAAGAAATTATTCTGGTTCTGCGATTGAAACTGAAAATACAAGAATTGTAACTGCTTTATTAAATGAGCTTGATGGATTTGAAAAAACAGATGGAGTTTTAGTATTAGCCGCAACAAATAGTATTCATGCCCTGGACCCGGCCCTTATAAGGCCTGGAAGATTTGATGCTAAATTTTCTGTTCCATATCCAGATTTTGAAGCAAGAAAAAAATTGGTTGAACTTTATTGCAAAAATAAAAGTTTTAGTCCGGAGTGTAGACCAGAACTTTTGGCAAAAGAATTTGACGGCTATTCCTGTGCAAAAATAGAAAGTATTCTAAATAGAGCTAGTCTAATTGCAAGTCAGGAAAATAGAAAGGAATTTAACATGGAAGATGTAAGAAAAGCCTGTAAAGAAGTTTAATGTTTTTTAGAAAGGATTAGTTAAATACGTCGAGTCAAGGCACGCGTACGCTTAAAGCCTTGACTTCGCCGTTTTCAGGGGTTGTATTAACCCCTAAATACGACCGGTCAAGGCACGCTTCGCTCAAGGCCTTGACTCGCTCGTTTTCAGGGGTTGTATTAACCCCTAAATAAAAAAGCCGAAACTTGAAGTTTCGGCTTTTTTCTATTTCAAGAAATTATTATTTCTTTTTCAAAGTAATGGTTATGTAGTCTTCACCTGATTTCGCATCCCAAACAATTATTGTTCTGAATGTGTTTGTTGCCAATGTATATTCAAAAGACTTTCCTACTGAAGTAGCATAAGTTTTAGCAAGTTCTGATGTGGTGTAAAGAGAAGTAATTAAAGCTTTTGCTTCGTCAGCTGTGGCAATTTCATATTCTCCTTCTCCTATTGATAATCCATCAGTATTTTCTGCATCATTTGTTTCAACTGTGCCAACCCATGTTCCTACAAAGCTAGAAAAATCTTCGTTTGCGATAAAATCTGCATCAATTGTTACATTTGCAATTCCACAAGAAGTTGTAGAAAGAACAAAGCCTAATCCGAGCATAACAGCAAGTACTGTTGCAATCTTTTTTAATGTTTTCATTTAATACTCCTTTTCAATAAAAACTTATTCTAAGTTTAATATGCTTTAATATGCTTTGTCAAATGGGGAATTATATTTTTTTCTAATTAGGCAAATTCACTTAGTTCTTCCCAACGCTGGTATTTTTCTTCTAAAAGTTTTGAAATTTCTTTGTAGCGCTGGCTTGCTTTTTGTACAATTGAAAAATCACTTGAAGACATCTGGCTTTCCAGATTTTTTGCTTCTTCTTCCAGTGCGGGTATTTCCCTGTCTAATTCTTCAAATTCTTTTTGTTCCTTAAAAGAAAGTTTTTTCTTTTCCGTTTTTGGGGGCGTTACGGGGCCGCTTGTAGAATTGTTTGCCCCGTTAGAAGGGGGAGCGGAAGAGAGCTTGCTCTGTGGAGCGAGGGGAAGGCTTTCCCCACCTTTATTGAGTTTTGCTTCACGCATTTTTTCTTCTCTAAGTTCAAGGTATTCGCTGCATTTCCCTACAAAACCACTTATATCGCCATTGTCTTCCAGAATAAAAAGGGAATCTACACATTTGTCCATAAAATAGCGGTCGTGACTTACAAGTAAAAGACAGCCTTCGTATTTCATGAGGAATTGTTCCAGAATATTCATGGTAAAAATGTCAAAATCGTTGGTTGGTTCGTCTAAAACCAGGAAATTTGGATTTTCCAGAAGAAGTCGAACAAGGTAGAGGCGTTTTCTTTCTCCACCGCTAAGGGAACTTAATGGGGAATACTGGATTTTTCCTTCAAAGCCAAATTCTTCCAGAAATTTTGAGGCAGAAACTTCATTTCCTCCCTGATTTAATTTCATGTGTTCGGCGGTTTCTTTTATGTATTCTAAAACGGTTAGATTTGTGTCTTTAAATTGGGGATTTTGGGTGTAGTAGCCGAATTTTGTGTTTACTCCAAGGTCTATACTTCCGCTGTCTGGCTGCAGATTTCCGGTGATAATGTTCAGGAGTGTTGATTTTCCGCTGCCATTATCTCCAAAGATTCCGATTTTCTGGCCTTTTGTAAAAACATAGGAAAAATTTTTTATTACTGGAATCTGCTTCTGATTTTTTTGATTGCTGGCCGACAGGTTTGCATTTTCCAGGGCCTGGTAATTTTGCTGACTTACATGACTTGCTTTTGCGTAATTTTTGCTGATTCCTTTTAGTTCAAGGACTTTTCCGCCTAATCTTTTGCCTTTTACTTCAAAAGTGTAGCCTTTTTCTGCCTGGAATTTTTCGCGGTTGATAAGCTGCTGGTCGCGTTGAATTCGGGCCTTGATTTTAGTTCCCCGGGCGCAGGGACCACGTAAAAGCCATTCGCGTTCAAATCTTAGAACTGATTCAATTCTTCTTTCGGCGTTGGCTTCTATTTCCATTTCGATTTGTTTTTTTTCAAGGTACTGGGAATAATTGCCCTGGTAGAGTTTTAATTTATTTCTGGCTAATTCATATATGTTTGTGCAGACTGCATCCAAAAAATAACGGTCGTGGGTTACCATTAAAACTGATCTTTTTGTAGTTGCAAGATAATTTTGCAGCCAGGTGATTGTTGAAATATCAAGATGATTGGTTGGTTCGTCCAGAAGTAGTAATTTTGTGTCTTCCACAAGAACCTGGGCCAGTGCAACTTTTTTAATCATACCTCCGCTTAATTCTCCCATTTTTTTTGACATATCTGTAATTCCAAGTGTTGTCAAAATTGATGAGATTTGACTTTCGTAATTCCATAAGTCCTGCTGGTCCATTTTGATTAAAATCTGGTCATATTCATTTTGATTTTTTTCGTTAAGATTGTTGCAGATTTCAAGATATTGACGGATTACTTTTAATTTTTGTGATTCGCTCTTAAAAATATGCTGACGGATTGAGTCGTCTTCTTTGTAGAGGGGATTTTGTGGGAGGAAAGAGATTCCTGCCTCATTATTTATAACAACGCTACCTTCATCTGGGGGTAGGAGGCCGGCAATTGTGTTTAGCAGAGTGGATTTACCACAGCCGTTACGTCCGATTAAAGCCGCTTTTTCGCCTTCCTGAAGTCCAAAAGTTACCCCCGTAAAGAGAGGTTTTTCGCGTCCGATTTTTGCAAGATTACTGATAGAAAGTAAGTTCATAATAGTATTATACAAAAAAATTATTGTTTGCGAAAAGGTAGCAGGGGAATATTAAGATTTACTGTACACGCCAAAGAAAAATTGTCACTCTCAGCTGCAGCGTCCCAAAGGAGCTATCGAGACTTCTTCGAAGTCACGGCGCACCTTTGTTCCGCTTTCGCTTACGTGACAATTTTTCTTTGATTAGTTGGGCGAAATAATAATATTCAGAAGCTAATTTTCGCAAACAATATTATTTTGTTGGGGCCCGGAAGATGGGCTGGGGTGGGTAATAATTTATTTTCCCACGCCAAAGAAAAATTGTCACTCTCAGCTGCAGCGTCCCAAAGGAGCTATCGAGACTTCTTCGAAGTCACGGCGCAGATTAGCCGGGGTGCCGCCCGCAAATATTCTATTACACAGTAAAATCAAATAAAAAATCCACCCGCCCCGCGCATTTGCAATTGTACTTAAAATATGAATTAGAAAGCCACGGGAGGGGATTTGGGACTATAGACTGCATCTGGACGCGCCGAGCATTTTTTTTCTGAAAGAAAAAAAAGCGCAGTGCAATACCAAATACGTCCAGCCCGCAGTCTACTAGGACCAAAGACCCGGTAGTGGCTTGCTAATTCAAAATTGTAAAAAAATCGCTGGGCTGCGTAGACGGAAGTGGATTTTTTATTTGGAAAGTAGAATTAATATAAATATTCTGGAGAACCCCAGCCCCCCTTCGTTAAATTTAATCAAGTGTCTTGCTAATTCAAAATTGTAAAATTAATCACTATAATAAAAGCATGAAGCGACGTATATTTATAACCCTCACACTATTTCTCACCACCTTTCTATTTGCCCAACCCTGGGATGGCGATTTATCCTACCCCGAAAATCATCCACTCCATTTTGGAAATCCCTCTGACGCAGTAACAGAAATTGCCAGCGCCGAAAATTATCTTATGATCAAAGATCAGTTTGTCCTGTCTTATAATGCTTCAACTCTTTGTCCAAACTGGGTAGGCTGGCATCTTTCGGCTCAGGATATTGGCGAGTCGGGTAGGTCTAATAAATTTATTCCTGATCAGGAACTTCCTCAGGAATTTTATAAAGTTACCGCTTCAGATTATAAATTTACTATGTACGGTTTTGATCGAGGTCATCTTTGTCCTTCTGCCGATAGAACTGCAAGTCAACAGGATAATCAAATCACTTTTTTAATGACAAATATGATTCCCCAGGCTCCTGACAATAACAGAGTTGTTTGGGTTGCTTTAGAAAAATATGAAAGAAATCTTGTTTTAGAAGGAAATGAACTTTATATATTTGCAGGGCCCTATGGTAGTGGAGGAGTAGGTCAAAAGGGCCAGTTTGATTATATTCCTGTAACTAATGACCAGGGCTGTGAATTAAGAATAAATGTTCCCCAGTCTTCCTGGAAAATTATTCTTTCCCTTCCTCAAGGCCAGGATGATTTAAATCGTATTGATCAAAACACTCTTTTATTTGCTGTAAATGTTCCAAATGTTCAGGGCTGTAATGACGATGCTACTTGGGAAGATTATAAATGTAGTGTTGATTATATAGAAGAAATTACCGGTTTTGATTTTTTTGAACTTTTACCTGATGAAATAGAAGAAATTCTGGAAAAATAAGTTAAAAAAAATAGATTATTCAGGAATTTTTTATCCAAAGTCCATAAATAATCTATTTTCTTCTATATATTTTTTATATTTTTGCTTTGACTTTTTAATTAAACGTTTACTTCAACATAACTTGCAACAGCCTGTCTCTGGGCATAAACGCTTGAAAGATTTTTGTAAGGATTTTTAAAACTATTGATTTGAGTTTTAATGCTGTCAATGTGGATTCTAAGAAGATCTCTGTTGATTTCGTTCTGTTTTAGAACTTTTGTTTGTAAATCATTTAAATCATCCTGAATCTTATTGATAGAATTATCTTCGGCAGACATTTCAATTGCAGAAGCCTTGTAAAGCTTGGACATTGGAACAATAACTTTCTGAAGGTTAGAAATGTTTTTAATAACCTGCTGTTCAAGTTCTGTATGAGCCAAAAGAGCCTCTGTATTTTCGTTAGAGATAGAATCCTCTTGTTTTTCAAGAACTGTTAAATATTCCTGAAATTTTGTACGCTGCTGTTCAAGTAGACTTCTAAATTTTCTTAATAAAGCAACTCTTTCGTCGAGTTCTTCCTTTGTAATATCTGCCATAGTGTCCTCCCAAAAATCCTATCTTTTTTACTATCCAACGATATTTAATGAATTTTTTACGATTGGTTCAGGACTGTTTGTCTTGTTTGCAATAATTCTCCATGAACTTACCAATTCATTTAACATTTTCACAACAAACTGAATCTTAGTTTTATTGTGACTTCCAATTACATCTGCAATTTCTTCATTAAAATACAAATAAAGGGACATAAGATTTTTAGAAATATCTCCTCCCTTTTCCATATCTAAAGAAACTTCAAGTTCTGTAATAATTGCCTGTGCCTTCTGTAGGTGAATTCCAAATTTTTCGATATTTTTGGCCTTCAATTTGTCATTCTCATCAAATAAAGCTAAAGCTGCTGTAAGTTGTTTAATTGCTCCTTCGTAAAGTAAAACAACTAAACGTCCCTGACTTGCAGTTCCAACATTGTTCTTCTGATATGCACTGTATACGTTCTGATATTCCATCTACATCCTCCAAAATTTATAGCACTTCACATTGTGATTGTCGGAAATATAAAAAATTACTTTAGAAAAAGTTTCAAGATTTTAATAAAAAAAATATTTATTTTTTTATGTCCAATTTATTTTTCTTTTATGTGGAAAAATATATTTTTCTTTATTATATTAAAAATAGGTATTTTAATATCAATTCAATTTTTGTGAGTTATAATATGGCTGAAAATCAGAATAAGGACAATAATAATCGCCCAGAAGATGATAATGATCCTTACAGTTTCTTTAAATTCGAAGGTCCAGAGCAGAATAATAAGAACAAAAAAAATCCTGGTAATGGAAAAAAGAAATTTCCTTTCTGGGCAATCTTTTTAGTTTGTTTATTTGTTGTAGCAATTCTGGATATGTTTGTTTTCTCAAAACCTGATAATCTTGTAGATTTTTCAGAGTTTAAACAAATGGTAGAAAATGGAGAAATCAATTATGTTGAACTCAGTGATTCATACTATGTTGGTTATGCTTCAACTCCTCTTTCTGGTGATTCTTCTAAAAATCTGACAATTACAAAAAGATCAGGTCCTCAGTACAAAACAACTGCTGTTCTTATGCAGAGTTTTATTGATTTACTTGATGAAAAAAATGTCAGCTATAAATTTGTTCAAAAATCAAATAATTACTTTTTACAGATTTTAATTAATATTTTGCCTTTCTTACTTTTGATTTTCTTCTATATAATTATTTTCCGCAGAATGGGCGGTGGTGGCTCTGGCGGTGGAATGGGCAGTATTTTTAATGTTGGCCAGTCTAAAGCTAAAGTTGTAGAAGAAGGAAAAATTAAAACCCGCTTTACTGATGTTGCCGGTGTTGATGAAGCCAAAGAAGAATTGGTTGAAGTTGTAGATTTTCTTAAAACTCCTAAAAAATACACTGATATTGGTGGTAAGATTCCAAAGGGTGTACTTTTAGTTGGAGATCCAGGAACTGGTAAAACTTTACTTGCCAGAGCAGTTGCCGGAGAAGCAGGGGTTCCTTTCTTTAGTATTTCCGGTTCAGACTTTGTTGAAATGTTTGTCGGTGTTGGTGCTTCTCGTGTTCGTGATTTATTTAAGCAGGCTCGTGAAAAAGCTCCTTGTATCATTTTTATTGATGAAATTGATGCTCTTGCTAAATCTCGTGCAAATGGTTTTAGCAGTAATGATGAACGTGAACAGACTTTAAATCAGCTTTTAGTTGAAATGGACGGTTTTGATAACGATAAAGGTTTAATCGTTCTAGCCGCTACTAACCGAGTTGATGTTCTTGACCCAGCTATTCTTAGACCTGGTCGTTTTGACCGTCAGGTTCCTGTTGAAAAACCAGATGTAAAGGGTCGTGAAGATATTCTTAGAATCCACGCAAAAAATGTAAAACTTGATGAAGATGTTGATTTTGAATCAATTGCTCATGGAACTACAGGTTTTGCCGGTGCTGATCTTGCTAACGTAGTTAATGAAGCTGCTCTTCTTGCTGTTCGTAATGGCCGCAAAAAAGTAACAATGGATGATTTTAATGAAGCCATTGATAAAGTAAGTATTGGTCTTAAGAAAAAATCTAGAAAAGATAATAAAAAACAGATGCGTCTTACTTCTGTTCACGAAACTGGACATGCTCTGGTTGCCGCCTTTACAGAAGGTCATGAACCTGTTAATAAAATTACAGTTGTACCTCGTTCCCATGGAATTGGCGGTTTTACCCAGTACCGGGAAGAAGAGGACGAAAAATTCTGTCTTACTTATAAAGATATGATTAACGAAGTTGATTGTATGCTTGGTGGTCGTGCAGCCGAAGAAGTTATCCTTGGTGATATTTCTACCGGGGCTTCAAATGATATTGCCAGAGCAACAGATATTCTAAAACAGATGATTGTAACTTACGGTATGTCTGACAAATTCAAGAACATGACTTTAGGAAAGGGCGTTCTTGGAAACCGCGGCGGAGAACCAAATCTTGTGCGCGAATTCTCTGAAGAAACTCAGAATTATATCGACAGCGAAATTGCAAGAATTATGGAAGAACGTTATGAACACGTTGTAAAACTTCTTACAGATCATAAAGATCTTCTTGATTATATTGCAAAACGCATTGAAGAAATTGAAACAATGGACGGAAAAGAATTCTACGAAATTGTTAAAGGCGAACAGCATTGTAAAGAACTTACAGATCAGTCTGTAGCCGCTTTAGAGTCTCCAGAAGTTTCTGCAGATAAAAAAGATGATAAAAATGAAGCTGAAAAACCAGAAATAAAGGATGCTGAATCTTCAGAAAAAGAGGACGAAAAACCTGCTAAAAAGACAAGAAAGTCTACAAAAAAATCTGAAGAGTAAAAGCTTATTTTTTGGTAAATAGACAATTATTATTATAAGTATTATAATGCACAAATATGAAAAAAGGACTTATTTCAATTTGTGCATTTTTTATTTCTACTTTAGTTTTTGCTCAGGATATTACAACTGCCAGTGCTTATTTTAAGACTGTTTCAGAATACTATGCCAGCATAAAAGATTACGAAGTTGAATTCGAAATCAAAATGGATAATAAAGAAACTAAAGGTAAGATTTCTTATAAAGCTCCTGATTTACTTAGATTAGATTATTCAAATCCAGAAGAGCAGGTTATTGTTTTTAATGGTGATACTCTTACTATCTACCTGCCAGAAAGTTCAGCAGTTTTACAGCAGCAGATTAATCCTTCCTCTGGAGCCGGAGCCGTAAGTGCATCAACTTCACAGGGATTATCTCTTCTAAGTCGCTATTATTCCGTTGCCTACGAAACAGGCCAGGAAGCTGAAGCCCTGGACGAAGAATCAGACGAGCAGGTAATTAAATTAATCCTTACAAGAAAAAATTCTTCAGAAGCATTTAAATATATTAAAATCGCAATCAATCCTCAGACAAAACTTATTCGCAGAATGGATGCTGTTACTCCAAAGGGCGAAGAATTTATCTTTGATTTTTACGATTACCAGTTAAATGTGGGCCTTACAGATCAGCGTTTTATTTATGATGCTCCGTCTTCGGCAAATAACTATAATAATTTCTTATTTTCGGAGTAATTGATGGATAGTTATGGTTCAATTCTAAAATCTGCAAGAGAAGAAAAATCTCTTGAAGTAGAAGAAGTTTCAAAAAGTCTGACAATTGAATCCCGTTATATTCGAGCTCTGGAAGATGAAGATAGTACATGTTTTCCTGGCGAAGCTTATTTGATAGGATTTTTAAAAAATTATTCAAACTTCTTAGATTTAGATACAGAATATCTGTTAAAACTTTATCACAATAAAAAATTGCAGGAGTCACCTGTTCCTGAAGGTTTGATTGAAAAAAACAGAAAAAAAGTCTTAATTCCTGCAATTGTAATACCTGCGGCTATTTTACTTCTGATAATCAGTGCAGTTTCAACTCTCTTGATTATAAAAAATAAAAAGAAAACAGAAGATAATGTAATTACTGCTGATGACACTAAAAATCGACAGTATACTTTGACCGATAAAAAATTTGTACAAAGAGTTTATAAAGGGGATCAGTTCCTGGTTCCTACAGATAACAACAGTCAGATTATTTTGACTGTACGCGAAACTTTGTCTGATTTTGGTTTAGACACTCCTTCCGGTGTATTTTATATTGAACTTTCCGAAGAAGCAGAAATTGATATTACCGGTGATTCAATCTCAGATATGATTGTTTATGTATCTGATATTTCTTCCACCGATGAAAAACGTGGTGCCGAAGTAAGTATTTTGCTACGCCATGGAGTTTCAACTCAAGTGGCTCAGGTTGATATGGAAGATATTCCATTTGCCTCAGAAGTCTCTTCAAAACACCCTCATAAAGTTATTCTTGAAGATAACAGGGCTTATCCATTTACAATTAATGCTAGTTTCCGTGGTCCTTGTCTTTTCAGAGATAAAGTTGATAGAAGTGATTCAGTAGAAAGTTATTATCAAAAGGGTGAATTATTCACTGCAACGCCACATAACGGAATTCGTCTGTGGATTTCTAATAGTAACGCTGTAAACTTTACAATCATTGCCGATGCAAAAACTTTTGACCTCGGAATGGGTGCTGCCGGCCAAGTCCTTGTTGAAGATATCAAATGGATTAAAGATACCGACGGAAAATATAAACTGGTGGTAATCGAACTTGACTAATTTTTACATAGATCAACATGGTTGTGCAAAAAATCAGACTGACGGTGAGTTGATTTCAACTTTTTTGGAAAATGATGGTTTTAAACAGATTTTCGATGCCAGCCAGGCTGATTTTATCATTGTTAATTCCTGCGGTTTTATAAAATCTGCAAAAAAAGAATCAATTGATGCTGTATATTCTATAAAAAATAATTATCCAGACGCAAAAATAATCTTAACCGGCTGTCTTGCTCAGCGTTATGCCCAGGATCTTTATGATTCTATGCCAGAATTGGATGGTATTTTTGGTAACGGCGACCTTTCAAAAATTGCAGAATTTATGCATGAAGTTGAAAAAAATAAGAGAGCCGTAAAAACTTATCCCCAGACAGGAATTTGCACTGGACCTAGAAAAAGACTTTTTAATTATCCAGGCTCGGCTTATGTAAAAATTACAGAGGGTTGTTCTAACCACTGTTCTTTTTGCGCAATTCCTTTGATTCGTGGTGAATTGAGAAGTCGTACAATTGAGGATGTAATTCAAGAAATTAAAGACTTGCTTGAAAATGGCGTATATGAAATAAATCTTATAGGTCAGGATTTAGCCGCCTTTGGAGATGATTTTAAGAAAGACTCTTATATTTCTGACCGTCCAAGAGTTACAGGCCTTTCTTACCTTGCTCAGTTATTTACCGAAATTTCAAAATTACCCGGAGAATTTATAGTTCGTCCTCTTTATATACATCCGGATCATTTTAATACTGATATCTTACAGGTAATGAAGGCTGATTCAAGATTCTGTAAGTATTTTGATATCCCTTTCCAGTCTGGAGATGACCAGATTATTCAGAGAATGAACAGGGTAGGTAGTTCAGAAAAATATCAGGCTTTAATAAAAGAAATCAGAAGTCAACTTCCAGATTGTATGATAAGAACTACCTTCCTTACTGGATTCCCTGGCGAAAGTGATCAGGCCGCTCAAAATACCCTTGATTTTTTAAAGGCAATAGAAGCCGATTGGTCAGGATGTTTTCCTTACAGTCGTGAAGATGACACTCCTGCTTATAATTTTAAAAACAGAGTTCCTGCTAAAGTTGCTCAAAAACGTGCAGAAAAACTTGAAGAAATTCAGTCTATAATTACAGAAAAACGTTTACAGAGATTTGTTTCTACTAATCAATTGGTTTTAGTTGAAGAAGTAATTGATATTGATCAGGAAAACGCTGAAGATTTAAGTGAAGGACTAGCAATTGGCAGGGCTTGGTTCCAGGCTCCAGAAGTAGACGGTTGTGTTGTAATCAGATATGACCGCAGCGAAAAATCAGAAATGGAAGCTGTAAAAGTGGGAAATCTTGTTCAGGTAAAAATACTTTCTTCTACAGGCGTAGATTTGGATGCCCGTTTTATAAGTCTAAAAAAAGCCTTTAAGCCTTCTTCAAAAATAGAATTCCGCTACTCAAATTAAGTTTTTTTGAGTAAAATAGATTTAATGTCTGAAGAAAATCCAAATATTGAATCTTATCTCGCTTTATTAAATGATGCCCAAAAAGAAGCTGTTGTTCACGAAGGTTCTCCACTTTTAATTCTTGCCGGTGCAGGTTCTGGAAAAACCCGAGTTATTACAACTAAAATTGCCTATTTAATTTCTCAAAAAAATGTAGAACCTTATTCAATTTTGTCTGTAACTTTTACCAAAAAAGCCGCTACAGAAATGAAAGAAAGGGCTGTGGCTATGGAAGAAAGAGCAAAAGATGCCCAAATTCGTACCTTCCACTCTTTTGGTTCCTGGTTTTTACGAAAATTTGCAGAATATTCAGGTTTGGATAAGAATTTTACAGTTTATGATGACAGCGAAATGGCAATTTTATTAAAAAAAGCCTGTCCTAATCTTAGCGCCAAAGATGTAAAAATCCTGGCCCATCAAATATCCCTTGCCAAAGATTATTGTCTTGGCCCTGAGGATGATTTAAGTATTATTGGAAGTGAATATGATTTAAATCAGATTTATTCAGAATACACAAAAAGGCTGCGTTCTACCGGAAATGCCGATTTTGGAGATTTGATTATGCTTCCTGTTCTTGTAATGCAAAAATATCAGGAAGTTGCAGATTATATTCACAGAAGATTTAAGGTAATTCTTGTTGATGAATATCAGGATTCAAATATTGCCCAGTACAAACTTCTTCAGGAATTATCTGGAATAAAAGATGGTTTTAATACTTACGTTTGTGTAGTTGGTGATGATGATCAGTCCATTTATCATTTCCGAGGGGCCGAAGTTCAAAATATTTTAACCTTCCCCGATAAATTCCCCGGGACAAAAATTATTAAACTTGAAACAAATTACAGGTCTACCTCAAAAATATTAAAAGCCGCAAGTCTGGTTGTTTCTAAAAATCAAGATAGACTTGGAAAAGAATTAATTGCAGACCGTGGAGAAGGAAGTCAGCCTGTACTGGTTTTTCTAGGGGATCAGGGGGAAGAAGCAAAATTCTGTGCAGATTTGATTTTAAAAGCCAGGGCAGAAACAAATTCCCGCTACTCAGACTGGGCCTTACTCTACAGAACCAATGCCCAGTCCCTTAATTTTGAAAAAGAATTTATTCACCGAAAAATTCCTTATAAAGTTGTAGGTTCCCTAAAATTCTACGAAAGAGAAGAAATTAAAGACCTTTTGGCTTATCTTTCTTTAATCGTAAATCCAAGGGACGAAATTTCCTTTAGAAGAATTGTTAATAAACCAAGTCGTGGAATTGGGGAAAAAACTCAGGATTTAATATTTGAATCTGCAATTAAAATGATAGAAATTGACGGTCAACCCCAGCCCCAGTATTCAGATTTAATTGAAGCAACTCAAAAAAAGGCTCCTGAATTAAGCAAAAAGGCCAGGGAAGGGGCTTTAGAATTTGTAAAACTCATTAATATTTTAAGAGAAAATTTCCGCTCCGACCAGAAACTTTCTGATTTTGTAGAAAGAGTTTTTGAAGATTCAGGACTTAAAGAACTGCATAAAACCGAAGATGAAGTTGAAGGAACTCAAAGAGTTTTGAATATGCAGGAATTGGCAAATAGTGCGGTAATTTACGATTGTAGCCTTGAAGGCCTCCTTGAATTTTTAGATGCCATAAATCTTGACCGTACAATGGAACCTAGTGACGAAAATGTTGGCGAAGATTGTGTAACTTTAATCACAGTTCATAATACTAAGGGACTTGAGTACAATAAAGTAATTATCACCGGTTTGGAAGAAGGAGTTTTTCCACGACAGGATAAAAACTTTGAAGAAATTGAAGAAGAACGCAGACTTTTTTATGTTGGAATTACTCGTGCAAAAGATGATCTTTTTATTACTTCTGCTTCTAAAAGATGTTTGTATGGTCGCTGGGAATATATGAAGCCTAGTCCTTTTATTGTTGAATCAAAGGCCGCTTTTAAAATCCTTGGACATAAGCCCTTTGGTTTTGGTGGAAATGCCTATTCATCTGACTCTGTGGATTCAGAGCTTCTTGATAACTGGAAAAAAGGAAGTAAAGTTTTTCATGATGATTATGGTTATGGCTATATCATTAATTCCGGGCTTTCTAATTCAGAATTTGTGATAGAAGTTAAATTTGAAGGTGGAAATGTAAAGAAGTTCCTTCCTAAATATCAAAAAAACACATTAACTCTTATAAAAGATTAATGACAAATTTCAAAGGCAGTGTTAAAATCTTATGTGATGTTTTCGCGTAAGGTTCGAGTTGCACTGGTTATAGATTATATTACCTCAGATTATTCGAATACCATTATCAATGGTATAAAAGCTGCTTGCCAAAAGTTAGATATTGATCTTTTAATTTTTTCAATTGGCGAACTTCATAGTCTGCATATTCCTTACGATTATCAAAATGTAGCAATAACTTCTTTCCTTTCAAAAAAAAATCTTGATGGTCTTATTTTTGAAACAGGTTCTCAGTTACATTCTTTAACAAAAGCGGAATTAACTTCTTATCTTAAGTCTTATAAATCACTTCCAATGATTAATATTGCCTCTGAATTAAATGATATTCCATCAATTTTCGCTGATTGTTATAGTGCCTACAAAGAATTACTCACACATCTTGTAAAAGAACAGAATTCTAGAAAATTTGTAGTGATTGGGGCTAAAAGTAATTCTGCTGATATTAAAAATCGCAGAAAGTACATTAAACAGATTTTAGAAGAATTGAATATTCCTTCAAAAGATATTTCTTACTGGAATTCTACTTTTGACTACGGAAATACCTTAAATGCTCTTGAGATGCATTACAAAGAAAGCGGAAAATTTGATTATGATACAATCATAGCCCTTAATGATGAAATGGCTTTTGCCTGTCTTGATTTTTGTAAGCAGATTGGAAAAAAAGTGCCAAAAGATGTGATTGTTGTCGGTTTTGATGATTTGGACCGCTCTGCAAGTATAAATCCTTCCCTTACTTCTATAAATCAAAGAATATTTGAACAGGGCTATAAATCTGTTGAACTTCTTAATGATTTAATGCAGGGACGAGAGATTCCAAAAGTTACGGTTATTGATGCTAAAAGTATTCTCCGAAAATCCTCTTTAAGGAACAATGTGTTAAATGGTTTTACAAAAAATAATCAATATCTGACTGTAGACCGTAAAATGCACAGTGAAGAAAATTATTCTTTGAATGAATGGTATTCAAAAAAGAGTCAGTTTTATCAGATTACCAGTTTTTATACAGAAATGCAGTCTGATATGACAATGGCAAATCTTCAGCGTAGAATTAATAACGATTTGAAGAGTTTTGGCGTTACCTCCTGTGCCATTGTAATCTATGGTACTCCAATTGAAATGAATACTCCTTTTGATTATTTTAATCTTCCTCACAAGGCCTTTGTTTTTTCTGCTTTTGATTATGCCACCGAGGTTGATTATTCTGGAAATCCTGAAAAAATAATATTTGATCCAAATAAAACCTTACTTCCCGATAATCTGATAAAGTTTGACAGCCAGGGAAGTAATTTAATGGCCATATATCATAATACTTTGCAATACGGTTATATCATTTACAGGCCTGGTACTTATTCAATCGCAATTTATGATTTACTTTCTAAAATTGTTTCTACAATTATCGCTTCTGTTTATTCTTATGATTTGATTGATGGTCAAAGAGTACAAAGCGAAGCCGCAAAAAAACGACTTAATGTAGTTGCAAGTACCGATGAATTAACAGGTCTTAAAAATCGCCGTGGTCTTTTTGATATTGGAGAAGAAACTTTAAGAATAGGTAAAAATCGAGGTCACGAAGGCCTTGTTGTTTATTGTGATATTGATGGTTTAAAGAAAATCAACGATACCTTTGGCCACGAAATGGGGGACAGGGCAATTATCGCTGAATCAATAATTTTAAGTGGTAATTTCCGTTCCGAAGACCTTATTGCCCGTGTAGGGGGAGATGAATTTGTAATAATTGCTCCAGGACTTAAACTAGATGTCTTTAAGCGAATAAAAGAAAAAATTAACGAAGATTGTGATGCATGGTCAAGAACAGGTAATTCCGGTTTTGAACTTTCAATAAGTATGGGTGCTGTTGAATATCCATCTAAAAAATCAAATTACAATATGACCGGTCTTCTTTCCGAAGCCGATCATAAATTGTACAAAGAAAAACACTTAAAAAAATCTAAAAATGATTAATTCCAGTCTCTTTGAATATAAGTTGCTCTAGGTCTTGCGGTTATATCAACACGACGGTTTTGAGCTCTTCCTTCTTCATTTTCATTTGAGGCAAGTGGTAAGGTTCCGCCGTATCCTTTGTAAGTGAATAAATCTTTACTTAAGCCCTGATCAATTAAAGCCTGCATTACAGAAGTTGCTCTTTCAATCGAAAGATTTAACTGTCCCACCGGTTTTCCAACGTCAGCGGTATGACCTTCAATCAAAATTGTATAACCGTCATTTTCCAGAATCTTTTTAAGATTTTCTGCAATCGCTTCAATTCTCTGGGCTTCAGAAGGCAATAAAAGAGGCGAATCAGGGTAAAATTTCAAATCAACCGAGAACAAAATTCCATTCAAAGAGTCAGAAATTGTTACATCCGGTACTTTGTTTTCGTAGAAATATTGTTTTACTTCTTCATAATTTACGTAATAGGTGTAATCTTTTTCTACACTTGCAATATCATAAATAAGATTTTCTTTATCCAGAAGAACAACTACTTTACCTTCTTTTAATAACTGCAGGTTTTCAGGAACCGAAAAGATTTTGAGGGCATCTTCGTGTTTAATTACCGGATCAGTTCTGTTGTGGCCGTATACTTCTACTGAACGAATGTAGAGGGGATCAGGACCTACCCGGTATTCATAATCAGCAAGGTTGTCGCTGTAGTGGAAGGCAAGCATTCCATTCTTTTTTGTTAATTCTGGATTTACCATATTTTTTTCGTAGATTCTGTTCATTTTTTCATCCCAGATTGTTGGATAAAAACATGGGTAAACCTGACTTTTTACATATTCTCCGTGGATTTTATATTCACCCCGGGCATCAATAATAATTCCTGTGTAAGGTCTTGAATAAACACTTTCTATCGGAAGTTCCGGACTGTAAGGACCTTCGTGTCTTACTAGAAGTTTTCCCAACTCATCTACATTTAATTTATTTGTAGTATTGAGCTTAGCCATATCATTAGAAAAAATATCAGGAGTTTTGTAACCACTCATAATAAAGTTGTTTACCTGGTCAAAGGAAATCTGATCGTAAATAACCATATCTGCAAGGTCACTTGTATTATCTGTATAAAGAGAAAGTAGAGGAGGCTGAATTAATTGAGGCATTTTAGTTTTGATTTTTGTAGAAGCACTTTTCTTTCCGGAAGGCATTTGGATTTTTGCCTTTTTTGTATCTAAAGAAATAGAAGAATTAAATTCTCTGGTAATCCAGTTAATGCTGCTTCTTGATTCAATACTTGGTTCAGCGAATAAAGAATTCAAACCATTTAAAAGAACTAAGCCAAGACTAATTGTTTTAATC
Organism: Treponema sp.; assembly: GCA_024682655.1. Classification (GTDB taxonomy): domain Bacteria; phylum Spirochaetota; class Spirochaetia; order Treponematales; family Treponemataceae; genus Treponema_D. The sequence goes on along the minus strand of JAIKYZ010000124.1, from coordinate 17,685 downwards.
GAATTTTTAAAATGCATATTATTTTCCTTATACTACCTTTCAATAATCGGTTGATTTTGAAGGAATATAAAGAATTTTTCCAATTCTTAGTATGGCATTTTCTTTTATATTATTAATTTCACAGATAGAATTAATGGAAACTCCGTATTTTCGGGAAATTGACCACAAAGAATCTCCGCTTTGAACTGTATATTTTACAGGGAAATCAATTGGACTTAGGTTTTCCAGGGCTTGCAGGGCAGATTCTTTCATTCCCAGAGGTAAACGGATTTCTGATTTTTTATTTGGATGAGTCATTCCTAAAAGGTAAGAGGGATTCAGTCTGTTTAAGGTTTTTGGATCCATTCTTAATTCTGCAGCTAGTTGATTTATAGAATAAGCCTTATCCACACTTATATAATCAAAATTTCCTTCCTTTTCATTGATAAGATTTTCAAATTCTTCATTATGATTTGGAAGATCAATTCCGTAATATTCTGCATTTATTGCCAAATCTGCTATTGCCAGTAATTTTGGAACATAGTTTGAGGTTTGACCGGAAATGGCCTTTTTATCAACTAATTCCCAAAAATCATCAGATTGACTTCTGTTTAATGCCCTTCTCATTGCTCCGGCTCCACAATTGTAGGCGGCAATTGCTATAAGCCAGTCATTAAAGGTATTGTAATTATCTTTTAATTTTTTTAGGGCTGCATCGGTGCTTTTCCAGGGGTCCAATCTCTGGTCTACAAAATCATTTAATTCCAGGAAGGGATAAACACTGTTGGCCATAAATTGCCACATACCAAGAGCCCCAGAGGAAGATTTTGCAGTGGTAATGTAATTTGATTCTACTACCGGAAGATATTCAAGTATCTGGGGTAATTCCTGGTCCTGAATTGCTTTTCTTACATAAAGTCTATATTCCATGGCCCTTTCAAGATAGGTGTGAAGTAAAGCTGACCACTTTGGCGAAAGATATTGTTTTCGGAATTTTTCAACTTCTGGCCTGTCCATACCTGGATAGGGGAGTTCAATATATTGAACTTTTTCTTGAATTTCTTGAGAACTTTCACCGTTAGAATTATCTAAATTTTCAGATTTTAATTCTTTTTTTTCTTCTTCTGCCTGATAAAATTCTGCTTCTTTAATAATGGCTTCTTCAATGGGAATGCTTTCATCTGCAAAACTTTCTTCACTAACTTTTGTTTCCTGGGAGAATAAATTAAAAAGTGTAAAAAAAATCAGAATAGAAAGTTCAAGCTTTTTCATTAGAGCTTGTTACCCATGTAAATTCCAGCCCATTCCCAGTTTCCGTGGATATCTGGATCTACAGGGAAATTTACTTTTCTAAAATAAAGATACCAGACTGGAACATAGGTACTCCATCCGTAAGTTCTAAGGTAGGCTTCATTCTGGTTTGTTGCTTCATCAAGGTGCTCGTTGTATCTGATTCTGTTTCCTCTCATCCAAACCCTCATAGAGAAATCTTCCTGAGAGTTTACGTCCATTTCATCCTGTTTCCAAGACATAGAGAAGAAATTAACTTTAGCCTTATATTTATCCAAAGAACGCCAGTCATAATTTCTGATTGCCTTTTTTACGGCACTTTCCAATTCTGGAAGACTTGCGAAGGTCCAGTCTTTAGAAGAATTATTAAAGTCAATAAAGTGACGGGCATTTTTATAGGCATCTGGTTCACCAGGAATCTGAATGGTAGAGGCATCTGGCTGTTCAAGGAATAAAGAATAAGTTTCCAGAGCCTTATCCCACTGACTGTCTTTTTCGTATTCCATGGCAAGACGTAAATATAATTCTGTTGTGTTTACGTTTTGAGGGAATTTATCTATTAATTCGTTAAAATATTTAATTCTATGGGCTGGGGTTTTACTAATCTGGATAAGATTCTGCAAACAAATCAGATGAATTGAAGTTCCCTTTACCAGTAAATCCTGCGATTGTGACAAGATTCTGTCAAAGTAATATTCGGCAACTGGTTCGGCATCCAAAGAAAGGTAAGCGTGGGCTGTCATTAAAAGCCAGTAGGAATTGTACATATCATCAGGGTGTTCTTCTACCCAGTTTGTAAGAAATAAAATGGCAGACTGGAAATCCTTTTTGGCCAGAATATTATTTGCCATTTGATTTACGATTGTATATCTTTGCTGGGGATTTAGACTTTGGTCTTCAAGTAATTCCTGAAATTCTTCTTGAATATCCAGTGAATCATTATAAGTAGAATTTTTACAAGAAATAGAAAAAAATAGGGGCAAAAATAAGCCCAATAGTAGAAAGACACGATATACATTTTTCATGAATAAGAATTTATCATGTTGAAATGTTATTGTAAAGATTATTTTTTGAAGGTATTATTTAATTGAGGTGTTGTATTTTGGAATACAAAAAGCTGAAGTTTGTTAATGTTTTAATGATAATTGGAATAATATTTTTTATAGCTCTCTGTATTACTGCCTTTGTAAGACCCGATCTTCTTAGGAATAATATTTTTGAATTACTTTTATTGTTACAAATTGTCTTAGGAGCCGTAATTATTACTTCTTCCGCTTTGGCTACTAAAATTACTTTTCAGTTTTTCTTTGGGCTGATGATTTTTAGCTGGGGTATTTTTATTTTTATCCTGACAGAATTTCTTCCATTTTCCTTAAGACAGAGCTGGCCTTGTTTTGGATTAATTTCCAGTATTTGTTTATTTTTATCAGGTTATTTTAAGTATAAAAAAATGAAAGTAGGATTTGTTTTCCCGGCTATTGTAATTTTTTGCTTTAGCTGCTGGTATTCCCTCTTTTCATTTAAAATCATAAAACTGCCTTTCTCTAAAATTGTTTTACTCAGTTCTCCATGGTTTTTAGCAACCGTAGCAGTTTTTCTGATATTTTATTTTTTAGTTCAGCAAAAGAATAAAAATTTAATTATTGAAGAAGATGAAGCAGAAGCTTTCTCAGAAGATGAATAATTAATTTAAAAATATATAGTAGATATTTGATTTTGGAATAAAAATTGAAAAGATTTTGCACCCATATTAACAGAACAGCTTTCCTCATTACTGCCCTTATAATTTTGCTTAATACTTCTGTTTATTCTGCTTCAAAAAAAAAGAAAAATAAATCAAATACTTCGGGGCAGGTAAAAACAACTTACCAGGCAGAAGAGTCTAGTGAAAATTCCAGTCAGCTAGAGACGGTAAAATTATCAACTCCAAAAAGAACCTTCTTTTCAAAAATAGATGCCGAGATTCTTGCAGGAGTAGAAAACGGTTCTCCAGATTCTTTAAGACTTGCAATGTCTAAACTTCGTAAAAATGAATCTGAATATGAAGAAAATGAAAAAATCCTTATAGCAATTTCAACTGAAATCATGAAAACTCTCTGGCCTTCTGAAAAAATCACCTGGGATACTTTTCCAGTTTCTTCAGATAATCCTTACATGGGGGCTATTGATTCTGCAAATAAGGGAGTTTTTGATTCAAGTACAGGAAATACAGATTTTCTTTCATCTATTTTACCAGCCCTTGTTTTATTAAAACCAACTTCAAGTCCAGATGTTTATGAGCCCTGTGAATCTTCAATTAAATTAGCCTTACAAAAAAATTCTAATTCTGTAATGGCAAATTATCTTATGGGTAAGCTTTTTTCAAAAAAAAAACAAAGTGATAAGTCTATACCTTATTACAAGAAAGCCTATGAGAGTACAAACAATTGTAAAGAAGTAATATTTGCCTACGCAGAAGCCTTAAGATTGTCCGGGGATTTAGAAAGTGCAGATAAGATTCTTGCAAATTACAAAACTCAGGACGAAAATGACCTTGCCTTATTAAAACAAAAAGCTTATATGGCTTTTGATAAAAAAGATTACAATTCAGCAGAAGAATATGTAGCTCGTGTTCTTCAGCAAAATCCAAATGATCTGGAATTTCTTCTTTTTCGTGCAAAAATTCTTATTGAAAAAAATGATTATATTCACGCCGTATCACTTTTGGATATGTATGCAAGACAGGAAAATTCTTCCCTGGAATATCTTTTATTAAGGGCAAAAGTTCAGCTGGATTGGAGTAAAAATACTTCGGCCGCAACAGAAACAATAGAAAAGGCCATTCAATTATATCCTGACAGTGAAGAAGTTTTTATGGTCGCCGCAAGAATTGCTTCTGCTATTGATGGACCAATTGCAGGTTATTATGCCGATGAACTTGCAAAAAAGATTCTTGAAAAAAATCCAAAAAATATAGACGCACTTTCTTATTCTTTGATTGGCTTTATTCAAAGGGGAAACTGGCAGGAAGCCTACAATATCTGTAATAAAATATTTGAAATGGGGCAGACTTCAGTAGATGTAATGCTGAATTATGTAACAATCTGTATTAATCTTGGAAAAGAGAATGAAGCCTTTGATTATGCTAAAAAATGTCTTCAGGAAAACCCAGAGGATGAAAGAGTTTTACAGACTTATATTTATGCCTACTCAACAGTGGGAAATAGGGACGAAGTCTTAAAATATATTAATTCCACTTTGGATTCATCCTCAACAAGAATAAAAAGTTATCTTTATTACAGAAGATCTTTCCTGCAGTCTAGCGAAGAAGCAATTCTTGCAGATTTAAGATCCAGTTTGATTTCTAACCCAAGAAATAGCGAATCACTTTTTAGACTTTACGAAATTTATTTTAACAAAAAAGATTATAGAAAAGCCCAGTATTATCTTCGCCAGGTAGTAGCAATCAATCCAAACGATGCAAGTGCCAAGAAGCTCAACGAAGAACTTACCATCCTCTTAAATCAATAGATTCAAAGTTAAAAATCTATTGTTATCTGCCAATATTTTTAATTGATTATTACATTAGAAAGTGTTAAACTTTTTAGACCGACATTATTGTCAGATTTTAAAAAAGGATGGAACTTATATGTCATTTATCCCATTTTTACAGGCAGCAACTGGAACAGCTCCAAGTGCTTCAACTTCAGGTTCATTAATCAGCACTCTTGTTCCTTTTCTGTTGATTATTGTTATTTTCTATTTCTTCCTTATTCGTCCACAGAATAAAAAACAGAAAGAAACAGAAAAAATGTTAAACGCATTAAAAAAAGGTGACAAGGTTATCACAATTGGTGGTATCCACGGTGTTATCTCTTCAGTAAAAGAAAATACTGTTGTTTTAAAAGTTGATGGAGATGTAAAAATCGAATTCAATCGTTCTGCTATCTCAACTAAAGAATTGTCAGATGCAGAAAAAGCAAAAATTGCAGAAGAAAAAGCTGCAAAGAAAAATGCTAAAAAAGAAAAAAAATCTCTAAAAGAAACTGCTGACGAAGATAAAACTCTTACAGAAGAAGTTTCTAAAGATGCTTCAGAAGAATCAAAAAAGGATTCTGAAGAAGAAAATAAATAAATTGGGGAATACAATAAGATGAACAAGCGTACTCGTTTAGTGATTCTTCTTGCTGTTCTGGCAATTTGTTTCGTTTTCCTGTGGCCATCAATTAGTTGGTACGGAAGAACCCCAAAAGAAGTTCAGACCTTAGCTTTGGGTTCAACTGAAAAAATCAAGGATTATGCAACAAACAAAGCGGCAGAAGATGTTCGTACAATTAAAAGTAAAGCGGCTGAAGATTCTTCACAGATTTTAGGTGATGAATATTCTTGGGTTAAGAAAGATGTTGTAAAGAGATATAAGGCTCTTGATCAGAAAGTTCCTTCGGAATTGACTCTTAAAGATGTTCTTTCTGTTTACGATAGCGAAATGGAATTTATGAATGTTTTCCAGGACTACTATCGCGATGAAATCTTAAAGGCTAAAAAGTTCTATAACAACTCTGTAAAACTTGGTCTTGATCTTTCTGGTGGTATGAACGTTATTGTTCGTGCAGATTTGGATGCAGCTCTTGAATCAATGGGTGATGAAGTTGCCACTGCAAATACAGAAGATTTCAAAAAAGAAGCAATGGCAAATGCTATTGAAAATCTTACAAGCCGTATCGATAGATTTGGTCTTACTTCTCCTGTTATTAGACAGCAGGGTGCAGATAGAATCTACATCGAAATACCTGGTGCTGCTCAGGCAGACGCAATCAATACTTTGATTATGGGTAAGGGTATTTTGAATTTCCGTTTAGTAGATAATGAAGCAACAGCAGCCTTTAAGTCTTACTATAATCAGCATCCAGCTTCTACTTTCAATGCTGCCGGAGAATTGATGGATAAATCAATTATCCCAGAAGATTGTGAAGTATTTGGTGTTTATACAAAAGATGATTATGGTTTGGACGAAAGATATGACTGGCTTGTTGTAAAGAAAGAAGTTGCCCTTGAAGGTCGTCATATTAAATCTGCAGAAGTTCGTGCTGATGAATTTACTAGTCAGCCAGAAGTTGCATTTAATCTTGATGCCGAAGGTGCAGAAATCTTTGCTACCTTTACAGGTGCTCACGTTAACGAAAACCTTGCAATTGTAAGTGATAATAAAGTTAAGTCTAATGCTACAATCAAACAGGCAATTACTGGTGGTTCAGTTTCTTTGTCTGGCGGTTTCTCTTATGAAGAAGCTAATAATATTAAGAAAGTTCTCCAGACTGCATGGCTCGAAGTTCCTCTTGAAGTAGAAAGTCAGCAGGTAATTGGTGCTTCTCTTGGTGATGAAGCTATTCGTCAGGGTATTAAGGCTATTATCCTTGGTTTAGGATTAATCCTTGTATTCCTTTTGATTTTCTACAAAGCTTCAGGTATTAATGCTGTAGTTGCTCAGATTTTGAACTTGTATATGATGTTCTCAATTCTTTCTGCTTTCAATCTTACACTTACACTTTCATCAATCGCCGGTATGATTTTGACAATTGGTATGGCCGTTGATGCTAACGTATTGGTATTTGAAAGAATTAAGGAAGAGTTAAGACAGGGTAAGAGCCGTTCAATTGCTATTTCAATGGGTTTTGATAACGCATTCTGGGCAATTATGGACTCTAACATTACAACCTTTATTGCCGCAATTTTTTTGTCACAGTTAGGCTCTGGTGCAGTTCAGGGATTCGCTGTTTCATTGGCAATCGGTGTTCTTTCATCTGTATTCACAGCATTGTTCGTATCTCGTCTTATGTTTGACTTTGATACTGATGTTTTACATGCTAAAAAAGTAAGCATTGGCTGGGGGATTAAACAATGAAAACAATAAAATTTAATAAAGGCTTTGTTCCTACTGCTATTTTAAGTGTTTTAGTTATTGCATTTGGCCTTGTAGGATTCTTCCTTAAAGGTATTAACCTTGGTTTGGATTTTAAGCCTGGTGCTATTGAAGAAGTTCGTATTGCAGAACCTGTTGCAAGCCTTACATATAATGGTGCTGCAGGTATTACAGTTGAATTATCTTCTGGTCAGATGGATGTAGTTATTTCTGGTATTGGTGCTACAAACGAAACTCGTTCTTATAACTTTAATGAAGTAAAAACAGTTTCTGACTTAGCTGCTGAATTAGAAAAAATCGATGACCTTCATGTAAAAGTAATTGATGGTTCTTATGATACAAGAAAATTATTCTTGAACTCTGCAGTAACTAATCAGCTTTCTACAAATAATTTGTACATTTATCCTGCTGGAACTTCTGAAGTTACAACAGATGATATTCGTGATGCATTAAAAGATTCAAGTGTTTCTATTAAACAGTTAGGTTCTGGAGTTGATGCTTCTTATCAGATTCGTATTGGAGCTGATGAAAACTCAACACAGGATACTCTTGATTCTGCAATCAACAGTAAATTGTACGAAAAATTCGGTGAAGAAAAAGTAGCAATTGTAAAACAGGACTTTATTGGTTCTGGTATGTCTAAATCTACTACACTTAAATCAATTATTATGTTTGTTTGTGTAGTTCTTTTAATTTGGGTTTACGCTGCAATTCGTTTCCACTGGGATTTTGCTCTTGGTTCTGTAATTGCTTTGATTCACGATGCATTAATTATGTTTACTTTCATTATCTGGACACAGATGGAATTCTCTACAACAGTATTGGCTGCCGTACTTACAATCATAGGTTACTCAATCAACGCTACTGTAGTTATTCTTGACCGTATCCGTTACAATTTAAAGATGATGAAAGATGCAAAGAACTTTAATGATATCTTAAATCGTTCTTTGAGTGATACATTGGTAAGATCTATCCTTACTACAGTTACAACTTTAATGGCAGTAATTGCTCTTTATGTTTTCACAAGTGGAAGCATCAAAGACTTCTCATTGGCATTAATCGTTGGTTTAATTAGTGGTATGTATTCTTCAATCTTTATTTCAAGTGGATTTATTAGCGCTTGTCGTAAAAATTGGAAGGTAGAATACGGTGTTCACCATTCATTAAAAGCTGACAATAAATAATTAGATTAAATTAATCTAAGTCAAAAGCGTCTTGTTAATGCAAGGCGCTTTTTTTTATGCTATTATGCTTTTATGAAAGTATTACGCGCTTCAGTTTTAGGATTTTGTTTTGGGGTTAGAAGAGCCGTTGAACTTGCTCAAAAAGCATTAGCTGAATCAAAATCTTCTCAAAACCCCAGCCTTCCGGTAAAAAAAGTTTATTCACTGGGACCATTAATTCACAACGAAACGGTCCTTTCTCAATTAGCAGAAGAAGGTTTAATCATAGCCGATGAAGAAAATCTAGATAAAATTGAAAATAATTCCACTGTCATAATAAGAGCCCATGGAGTGGCCTTAAAAGTAATCAAGATACTAGAGGAAAAAAACTGTAAAATTATTGATGCTACCTGCCCTAGAGTAAAAGCAAGTCAAAAAATGGTAGAAAAATACGATAACGAAAATGATTTTGTAATTCTAACTGGAGATAAAAATCACGGAGAAGTTAAAGCAATTGCTGGTTATGCGGGAGAGAATTTCCTGCTCATACAGAATAAAGAAGAAGCGCAGTCTCTGGAAATTGAAAATGCAGATAAGTTAAATGTTATTTTGCTCAGTCAAACCACCTTTAGCCAGAAAGAATTTGAAGAAATTGAAAAAATCATAAAAAATAAATTCAAAAATATTGATGTTATGAAGACTATTTGCCCTGCAACTAAAGAAAGACAGGAAGCTCTTCTTGAATTGTGTAAAGATTGTCAGGGAATTTTGGTTATTGGCGGTAAAGAATCTTCAAATACAAAAAGATTATATTTAACCGCCCGGGAACATTGCAGCTTTGCGGCCCACGTTCAATCAAAAGAAGATATTCCTCAGGAATTTTACAAACTAAAGACCATTGGAATTACAGCAGGGGCTAGCACACCTGATAATTTAATTTTGGAGATAGAAGAGCAGCTTAAGAAAAATTAGTCTTCCTGGATAGTTAGTTCAGAAATAGCAAGGTAGCAGTATTGTAAGCCATCTGGAGTGTATTCAACTTTGTACTGGCCCACAATTGTTATTTCCTGATTTACTTCTGGATAATCCTGGGGGTAAAGGTGATCTCCTGGCCATACAAATTCAATTCCCTGCTGACAGCAAGCGGTAGCATCTGGAATTAAAATTGCAAAATAATTTTCGCCGGTATTTTCATCTGTAAAAACGTTAAAATTCCCTTTGATTTTAATTATTTTATTTTCATAGTAATCAGGTTCAATCAGCATATTAAAAACTTCAGAGTAGATCATTGTTGCACTCATTTTTGTTAAATCTAAATCTACTTTTGCAGAATTAATGGAAATATCTTTATTTGATTCCTTTAATTTTTCCTGGCTTGGAAGTTCAGGCATATCAAGAACAATAGGGCCTTCATTCTGATTTTGAGCCTTATTTTTACTGCAGGAAATTAAAAGAAATGCGGCAACTGTAAAAATTAAAAGTTTTTTCATATTATTTCCTGAATTTTCCCGCAATAGAGCAAAGTAAGAAAGCAATAATATCTATTGCAACAATTGTGGCTCCAACTGGAGTTCCTGCCAAAATAGAAACCAAAAGTCCAAGAGTAGAACAAACTGTAGAAAAAATTACAGAAAAAATTGTAACCGATTTAAAACTTCTGAAAATTCTCATAGCAGAAAGGGCAGGGAATATTAAAAGGGCCGAAATTAAAAGAGAACCTACAAGATTCATTGCAAGAACAATTATTATTGCAGTTACAATTGAAATAGTAAGGTTGTAAATATTTACAGGAGTTCCTGCAGCCTGGGCAAAATCTTCATCAAAGGTTACGGCAAATATTTTATTGTAGAATAAAGTGTAAAATACAATTACCATAAGAGAAAGAACTATACAAAGCCAGACTTCTGCTTTTTTTAGGGTTAATATCGAAGTAGAACCAAAGAGGGTAGAACAAACGTCACCGGTTAAGTTTGAAGAAGTCTTAAAAACGTTCATCAGTAAATAACCAATAGCCATGGCGCCTACACTAATCATTGCTAAAAAGGCATCACCTTGAATCTTTTTACCCCCATTTTTTCTTCTTAAAAGTAAAATGGCGCTTATAACTGTTACCGGCAAAACCAGGAACATATTATTTGTCATATTTAATACTGTTGCTACAGAAATTGCTCCAAAGGCAACATGGGAAAGTCCATCGCCAATAAAAGAAAGTCTTTTTAAAACCAGAGTTACACCCAAAAGTGAAGAACAAACTGCAATTAAAACTCCAACAATAAAAGCATATCTTACAAAAGCAAAAGAAAAATAGGTCTGTAAACTTTCTAACATTGTTTTTCCCTCCAGCTAAGGAAATCCTCTCTACTACCGAAAAATAATTCGTTACCTATGTTTAAAACATGGCTTGGATATATTTTTGTTGCTTCCAGATCATGAGAAATCATAACAATTGTAATTCCCTTTGAATTCAAAGTTTGAATTAAAGAATACATTTCTTCTGTGGCATTAGGGTCCAGTCCAGTTACAGGTTCATCTACCAGTAAAAGATTTTGAGTTGCACATAAGGCTCTTGCCAGTAAAACTCTTTGCTGCTGTCCGCCAGAAAGTTCTCTAAAAGGCCTTCTTTTTAAGTGAAGAATTCCCATTGTTTTCATATTTTCTTCGGCAAGTTTTTTATGTTTAAGGGAATAAAAAGGTCTGTACCTTGCCTGAGCCTGACAGCCGGAAATTACAATTTCTCCTACATTTGCGGGAAAATCTCTTTGAATTTCAGTTGCCTGAGGCAGGTAGCCAATTTCTGATTGAAGAAAATCTTTTCCTTTGATAATTTCTCCTGAAATTGGTTTTAATAAGCCTAAAAGAGTTTTTAATAAAGTAGATTTTCCAGAGCCATTTTCTCCAACAATAAATAAATAATCACCTTCATTCAGAGTGAAATTTAATCCACTCACAATTGTTTTAGAGTTATAGCCAACAGAAAGGTTTTTACAATCTAATAAAGTCATTATTCCAAAGCCTTCTTAATATTTGTTAAGTTTGCATACATACTTGCAAGATAAGTTTTTCCATTAAAAGCTTCTCTTAAACTTGTACTTTGAAGAGAATCAATAACGTAAATATCTGCAAATTTATTTTCAGAGTTATAAATAATTGTCTTAGCCAGTTTTTTATCTGAACTTTCGGTAACTAAAACGGCCTTTGCATCAATTTCCGAAACTTTATTTGAAAGGAAAGAAACAGTTTCAAAACTTGCTTCGGTTTCTGCAGAACAGCCCTTAAATGCAGCATAATATTTAATTCCGTAATCATCAAAAAGATATTTAAATGGAAAACGGTCGCAAACTATAAGGGTATCTTTTGGCATGGCTTTAAGGTCTTTTTCAAAACTTAAATCCAGGGCGTTAAGTTTATTCATATAATCTGCAAGTCTTCTATTATATAATTCTTTATTTTGGGGGTCGGCGCTTATTAAAGCCTGTGAAATTGCCTGAACACAAATCTTAGCATTTTTTACAGAAAGCCATACGTGCTCGTCGTATTCCATTTCCTCTTCAATTTCGCATTCCTCTTCCCCTTCCTGGGAATCTCCAATAAAAGATTCTTCTTCCTTTAGATGATCTTTTAAGACGTCCATAAGATTTATAACAATCATATTTTTATTGCTTGCCTGACTTAAAGCATTTTTTACCCAGTAGTCTGATTCACCGCCAACATAAATAAAAAGATCGGCATTTGAAATCTGACTGATTTCGGCAACAGATGGCTGGTAACTGTGTAAATCAATACCGTTTTTTACAAGTAAAGTTAAAATCTTATTATCTGCTGTGTTATTGTCTGCATAGGAAAGATTGTGGGTCCATTCAAAAAGTGGGAAAATTGTTGTTACAATCTTGAATTTACCCGAAAGATCTATCTGTTTTGCCTTGCAGGAGCTACAAAAAAGTGAAAGACATAATAGACTTATAAAAATTGAATGTTTGAAGATTTTCATTGTGTCCTCTGTTTATTGATTTTCTTGTTTTTTAGAGCATTCTTTACAGGTGCCATAGAGAGTTGTCTCTCTTTTATTGATTATAAAACCATCCTGATTTTCAAGATTTTCAATCAAAGTTTCTGCTAAATCATTTGTCATATGGAAAATTCTTCCACATTTAGTACAAGAAAGATGAATATGATTTAAACACTCTAAATTATCATAGTATTGAAAGAAAGCTTCTCTTGAACCAATCTTATTAGAGCGCTTTACCTTTTTTAATTTTTCCAGCTCAGCAAGATTTCGGTAAAGGGCGCTGCGACTAATATTTTGCGAAGACAAGGCCTTTTCAATCTGATTTACAGAAAATACTTTATCAGAGTGTTCTTTTAGAAATGTTAGTAAAATATTCCTTTGTTCTGTTGAATAAACCATATCAATTTGCGACTCAGTTGCAAATTGATTAAATAATAAATCCAATATAATGTCAATTACATTTAAAATTTATTATTTACTATATTAGTGTTTTTTCTGCTTTTCTTCGTAAAGGTTTTTATCCGCGTGATTAATCAACTCTTTGATGTTAATTTTACCATCTTTAGCGGCAACCCAAACTCGACCAGTGTCAACATTACATTTAATATCAGAATCTTTTAGTAAATTGTCCAGCCTCATTTTCCAAAGAGAGAAGAGAATGTCCATATCATCTTTACTGATATTTCTGGCTATTAAAATAAATTCATCTTCACCGTAGCGATAAGCATTTATGTCTTTATTAGTAACAGAATAAATACTTGAAGCAACAAGTTTCATAATCTTATCACCATGCTCATAGGAATAAGCTTTATTTATTACATCAAGGCCTTTAATGTCAAAGTAGATAATTCCACAAGAAGAAAGATTTATGTACTCAAGTTTAATCATCTGATCAAGTTTTTCTTTATTGAAAAGATAAGTAAGTACATCATGTTCACTTTTATCAATAAGTCTTTTTCTTTCCTGAAGGTTGTCTGTAATATCTTGAGTATAAGCTGTTGCATCGCCTAATTCACTTGTCATTTTAATTGTTGTTGTGTACCATCGGTAAACATCTGGATTTTCTCTGTTTGAACGATAGGTGTAAAATAATTTTTCGCCCGGTTTTAATTCCATAAGCTTATCCATAGAAGAAGCCTGGGTTATTACATCTTTATCTTCCGGATGAATATCAAGGAAAAGCTGTTTATATAAAGAATCCCAGTTTTTGGTTGGAACTTCAATGATATTTTCATCCTGGACTGTGATTGAAGAACCGCTTCCACTTTCCAGATTAAATTTAATGATTGGCCCATAAAGATTATCAACCGTGTCAATAAACAATCTGTAGTATTTTTCCATAGAACGCTGGGCAGAGTTAATAACGTTTTCTATTTGTCTTTTTGGTAGAGTAAAATCAAGGACGGTAATTAAAACCTGTTTAGTAATATTATTTTTTATTAAATAAGGTTGAATTATTATCTTTTCCCATTTTCCAGAACACAGTTCAATTGCAACTTCTCTTTTGTCTAACTTGTTTGAAAAAGTCTTTTTTAAGTTTTCTCGAGAATAAAAATTTTCTACAACTAGCTGGCAGTTGGATTTTACAAGTCTTTCGTTGAATTTTTTAATTGTTTCATCCCATTCAAAAGTAGCTTCTTTTGGGTCATGAAGTGATTTTAAATCTTGAGAGGATTTTATAATATAAGCAAGATTTTTATCTATATCCAGAATATAGATAGCCTCGTAACGCTCTGTAAGTGCCTGATAAATCTCTAGTGGTTTAAAAATTTTATTACAACTTCTCATACCCTTGATTTTATTATAAAAGCCTTACTTAGACAAATGAAATTTGACACTAAAATTAAAGGCTTGTACAATTAACGCAAAGAGAGGGATGTATTGCAGTATAACTTATATTTTGATATTTCAGCCGTATTTATAAATATCCTCATCATAATTTTCTTTTACTGCCGAAGATTTCTTCCAATTCGTCAAAATAGAATCTATATCTCTTTTGTTTTTGTTTTACTTATCACAACACTTTTAGAAATTGTTACTTCCCATCATGATATGAAAAATACCTATTCTTCAAGATTTTTAGCCTATTCTTTAAATTGTCTTTTCTTGATGGGTACAACTTCTTTTGGTGTATTTTTCTCTCTATATACTTTATCTCTAGCCGATTTCTGGTCAAATTTTACTGCAAAAAAAAGAATTCTGACTATTTGTTTTTTACTGCCATATATATTTGAAGTAATTCTTTTATTGCTTACACCTTTACTTCAGCACACAGATAAGGCAATTTTTTATTTAGATTCAAATAATATTTATCACAGGGGTAACATTTCTTTTATCCTGATATATGTCGTTACTATCCTTTATATGGTAAGTATTGTTTCTATGCTTTTTATCTTTCGTAAAAGAATCTCTGGAGAAAATAAAGGGCTTGTTGCTTATTTTATTTTTGCGGTTTTATTATCAGTCGCCATTCAGTATTTCTTTCCATCCTTACTGGTGACTTGTTTTATTACCTCTCTTACAAGTCTGACCTTTCTCTTCTTTATTCAAAAACCTGAAAAAGTTCTGGATTCTATTACTGGTTTGTATAATCAGACAGCCTTTATAAAGTATTTTAATGAAATTAGAAAATCTGATGAAAAGATTTCTACAGTTTCTATTTCAATAAAGGATATTGATTTTCTTATTAATACTTACGGTCTTTCTGATTTTAATGAATTATTAAAAATGGTTGGTGATTCTTTAAGCAGGCAGTATTCTTATAGAAGAGTTTTTTATATTGGGCAGGGAAAATTTTCTGTTCTGGTAAAAAATTCAAAGGCAAAAGATATTAATTTAATCATTAATAATTTAAATGTGGCTTTTAACAGGCTGTGGACTTTTAATGATATAAAAATCAAACTTTATACTCAGATTTGTGTTGTAAAATTTCCTAAAGATGCTAAAACTCCGGAAGAATATTTTGATATTATCAACACAGTTTTTTCTAGTGAACGTTATACAGAACCGGTTGTTTTTGCTGATAAAATTGATTTGCATTACCGCCACGAAATTATAAGAATTGAACATGCGGTTAGAAAAGGTTTGAGCGAACGCAGATATGAAGTTTATTATCAGCCCATTTATTCTGCCGCAGACAAAAGAGTAATTGGTGGAGAAGCTCTTATAAGATTGCGTGGAGATGACGGTAAATTTATTTCGCCAGAAGATTTTATTCCAATTGCCGAAAAAAATGGAACGGTTCTTAGAATTGGTGAATTTGTACTGGAAACAGTTTTTAGTGATTTGGCCCATATTGACCTGGAAGAAGCAGGGGTAAAGAAG
Organism: Treponema sp.; assembly: GCA_024682655.1. Lineage (GTDB taxonomy): Bacteria > Spirochaetota > Spirochaetia > Treponematales > Treponemataceae > Treponema_D. The sequence continues at coordinate 2,024 of JAIKYZ010000124.1, read as the reverse complement.
ATTGATATTAATCTTTCGGTTGCTCAGTGTATGCAGGAAATTCTTGCTGATCAGATAATTGGTATTCAGACAATATTTAATGTTCCAAATGATGTTATAAATCTTGAAATTACAGAAACTGCCCTGGCTCATACTCCGGAGGTAATGGAAAAAAATATAAAGAAATTGGTTGAAGCAGGCTTTGAATTTTCTCTTGATGATTATGGTTCGGGATATTCAAATATGAGTTATATGTTAAATATACCTTTTAGTATGATTAAAATAGATAAATATATTGTATGGTCTGCATTTAAAGAGAAAAGATCCGAGACTGCATTAAAATGTACAATAGATATGATTAAAAAACTTGGAATGACAATTCTTGCAGAAGGTGTAGAAACAAAAGAAATGGCAGACTGGCTTTTAGACTTAGGTTGTGATTATCTTCAGGGCTATTATTATTCTAAACCTTGTCCTTTTAATGAATTTTTACCAATACTTAAAAAGCAATGGTAAGGTAAAAACCATTTGGCGAAAGACTGATATTTGTGTTTGATTTTTTTTGATATTTGTAAAAAAGACTGTGTAGCATTGGAACTACAAAGCCACTTACACTTCCTATAACCATTCCAGAAATTACATCAGAATAAAAATGATTTCCACTGCACATTCTTAAAATGCCTGTTGCTGTTGCCAGAGAAAAAGTTCCGGCGATTACAGGGATTTTGTATTTAGAATCTGGATTGTACTGGCAAAAAAGATAACTTGTAAACATTGCAGAGGTAAAAGCCATTGTTGTATGTCCAGAAGGCCAGGATTTAGCCCAGTCTCCGTCATCTACCTTGTCCTGGGGGTAATTGTCAAAGTACATATAAGGGCGGGCCCTGTTTACAAGAATCTTACCCAGCTCTTTAAATCCGTTGGCCCATAAAAGACTTTCTCCGTACATTACAGCAATTGGAAGCCAGTCTGATTTAGGCTGTGAAATAAAAATCAAAGGGGAAATTCCCACGCAAAAAAGTGTTCCGTAGGCGGTGTAATTCAGCCCCTTTGAATAATCAGTCATGAATAATTGATCAAAAGTTGGAATCTTTTCGTAAGAAAAATCATATTGGTCTGTAGTAATGGAATTGTAATGGCAGACTTTTTCTAAAATTATATTTGTTGTGTTTAATCCAATTCCCCCTGCAATTAAAAGGCTGTCGGTAAGAGGGGAGAGTGAAAAAAGTTTAAGTGAAGAAGACTGATTTTTTTTGATTTCTTTTTCAGAGGAATCTTCTAATACTGTAGAATTTGAATTTTTTGAATCCTGTGATTCTTCTGAAAAAGAAGGAAGAATAATAAAGCTTAGGATAAGTATAAAGGCACTTAGATTTTTCATTTTAAAGTCGGGTTGAATTTTTTATAGCATTCTTTATACAGTCAAAAGTTTCAATGCTTAAATCATGTTCGATTTTACAGGCATCTTCTGCTGCGGTTTCTGGGCTAACTCCAATTTTTATAAATAAGTCAGTTAATACAGTATGTCTTTCCCAAATGCGTTCTGCAATCTCAAGACCTTTAGGCAAAAGAGAAATTTTTCCATCTTCATCAATTTTTACATAATTTTCATTTTCAAGATTATGAATAGTTACACTAACAGAAGGACGAGAAAATCCCATTTCGTGAGCGATATCAATAGAACGTACGTCACCTTTTTTTGATAAAACTAAAATTGTTTCAAGATACATTTCAGCTGATTCTTTAATCTGCATATTTTTCCTCGATAAATATTAAGATTGCTGCTTATAAAACAATAATTTAATTATACCCGAATATGGTAAAAAAGTAAGGTCAAAAGGCAAAAAAAAAGACTTCTGAATTATCAGAAGTCTTTTTTTGAGCTACACTGGATTCGAACCAGTGACCCACGCCTTAAAAGGGCGTTGCTCTACCTACTGAGCTAGTAGCCCATCATTCGTTTGCGAATGCTTAATTAATATATATTTTATAAAAAAAAGTGTCAATACTAAAATGTCGAAAATTTAAAAATAAATAATTTATTA
>JAIKYZ010000115.1 GCA_024682655.1 Treponema sp. | reverse complement strand
GTAAGAATATTATAAATAATTTGTAATAAGTATAAATCAGTAAATAGAAATTAGACCATGGAAACTGTAAAATACATCCAGATACAGTCTGAATCTTCTATTTTAAATACGTGATTCATAATTCCCATCGGCTTTGTTTCATTACGGAATTTTCTGGTGTAAGTAAAAATTCTTGTGTCTGGAACACCATTGAATTCCTCTAACATTCTCTGCCGACTCATAAAATTTCTGTAGGCATCTTTATATTCAGGAGAAATATAATTTTGGGCCAGAAGATTTACAGCGGCATCAAATTTTTTGGCATCAATTTTAGTTTCGTTACACCAGTCGTTTGATCCATTTATTTCAACAAAAGTATTTTCTGTAAGATTTACAATAAAAGAATACAAAGGAGGCCTTAAAACTGCAGATTTAAATTTACTTACATATTCATTTAAGTGGTCAAAATCATCTTCTTTTTTCTGAGTTTTTAATTTTCCCAGCAATTTTTCAAACTGTTCGGCGGGAAGAGGTTTTGAAAAATAATAGCCCTGAATACTGTCGCAACCAATATTTCTTAAAAAAGCTACCTGTCTTTCGTTTTCTACACCTTCGGCTGTTACATGCATACCAAGTTCTTTTGCAAGTAAAATTGTATGTTCAAGCAGACGGTCTCCCCCAAAATTACCAATAAAATCAATAAGACTTTTATCAAGTTTTAGAGTATCAAAATGCATGGTATTTAAGGAAGCCAAAGAAGAATAACCTGCTCCAAAATCATCCATGTGGAGTTTAAAACCCGCTGTATAGAATTTATCTGCAATTGCCTGAATCTGACTGTTAGTAATTGCGGCGGTTTCTGTAATTTCTATTGGAAGATAAGATTTATCTATTCCTATATCATCAGAAATACTTTTATAGACATTAACTATATTTTCAAAATAAAGACTTACTCTGGAAAGATTAATAGAAATAGGACAGATATCTTTTCCGGAACAAAGCCATTCATTTAACTGCCAGCAGACATTTCTAAAAATATATTCATCAAACTGGCGAATCATTCCATTTTTTTCAAAAAGAGGTATAAAATCTGCCGGGGAAATCATAGAACCATCTGGCTTAATCCAGCGGACTAAAGCTTCGGCTCCAACAAGTTTTCTGGTTACAGGATTGTATTTTGGCTGATACCAGATTTTAAATTCTTTTTTGGCAAGAGATTCATCAAAAGAATCTACAATACTTTTTTCTCTTATAAGTCTGATTGTATCTTCTTCGTCAAAAAAGGCATAATTCAAATTCTGTTGATTTTGAGCATTAGTCTTGGCGGCAACGGCTTCACTGTAGGCAAGTTCAATCTTTTTTCCAGGCTGCCATTTAGAAATACCAAAATATGGCTGAATAAGAGGAACTTCCATTTCGGTTGAAATAATAGAAAAGGCCAGACTAATATTTTTTAATTTTCTTACAAGAACTTTTTCGCTAAAAGTAGGAACATAAATAATGAATTGATCTGCATTTATATGGCCCGCAATATCATTTTTATCAAAATCAAGGGCATTTACCATGGCATCCCAAATGGATTTTATTACCTGATCCCCTTTTAAAATTCCACTTACGGTATTTATTATTTTAAAAGAATGAATATCTAAAGCGATAATTGAACCTGGTCTGTTATAGGTCTTAAGTTTGTCTTTAAATTTAATATAATTATAACCCTTTGTAATTGGATCAAAATAAGCATATTGTTCCAGTTCTTTTTGATAGGCATTTTCCAGTTTTAATTGACTTTCGCTTTCGTCTTTTAAAATACACAGAGCATTGATATCGCCATCTTCTGACTGGGTAAGCAAAAATCTGTGAAGGGCAAATAACTTACGGCCAGTTTCTAATTCTGTCCAGAACTGAATTGAATATTCTTTTTTTCCTGCTTTATAAAATTGAAGAAGTTTTTTGCGAAGATTCTTAAAATCTAAACATTTTTTTTCGTCTTCTTTGATTATAACCGTTTCTACATATCTTTTTATGTAAAGGGAAAATTTGCAGGGAGCTTTTAGACCAACCATTTCCAGGGCAGAAAAATATTTTCCATCTGCCCTTTTATAATAAAAATCATTTGGAATAATATCTTTGCTTAAATTAACATCAAAAAAAGTAATTGCATTAGAAATAAGAGCATTGCGATATTGAACTTCTTGTTGCAATGCTTGCTTTAAGCTGCTTATTATTTTTTCACTATTTTCAATATCATCACTCATAAAACAACCAAAGTTAATGATAGCACCTTTTAAGAGATTTACAATATGATTTTTGATAACATCTTTTTTTAATTATGGACAGAAAAGATTAAAAAAAGATCAGAGCATAAAAAAAAGTGGCGTTAGCCTTCTCGTATTTCTCTTTTCTCGGAAGATAATCCTTTTCAATCTGGCGTTTTGCCTTCTACTACGGATTCTTCCAAGCCTCTTTAAGCGCCCGTTTTGTTCGGTAATGATTTTTATCACCGAGACTTGTAGACCTCTTTTCTGTCCGCTATCCGCAATATGATGATGAGGATTTCAGCGTCCTTTATTTCACAAACCACACGAATATCGCCTACTCTATAACGCCAAAGCCCGGATAACTTTTCCACAAGAATTTTACCACGAGAGAGCGAGGGTCTTCAAGCTTCGCCCCCTCGTCCATATAGTCCTTAATTCTTTTTTGGATTGGCTTGCCAAGTGCATCCTGTGGGTAGCACTGTAATTCAACGTGTCCTACTTTAATATGCAGAAGTCTTTCTACAATTTCTACACTGACTTCAAAATAACGCATAACTTCCTGAAACATTCCGTCGTCGGCGATAAGTTTTATATTGTTCAGTGAGGAACGCATTATCATTAGGAAACATAATATATTCCGGACGTACCTTTATGTCTTTGCCGTTTACAAAGAGTTCGCAGATTTTTGAAAAGCGGTAAAAAGTGTAATTATCCATGAAGCTGGCGGCTTTTGAGACAGGTGCGTTGTAATTATCGGGGGGCGGTTGTAAGGTCCAGAATGAGAACCATTACATTTCTTTCGTAATTGTAACTGCAAGTATGCCGTCCTCATCCAGTTTTTCAAAAGCACCAAATTTTTCATTAGTATTTAAATATTCGGCAAATGCCATAAGTTCGCCAATATTGTTTTCACGCACACAAATCCATCTTTCGTCGCACATAAGAATCTGACGATTCATTGAACCGTAGCGGTAATCAAGATAAACACAATAGCTGTGAGTCCCCATATGTTTTTTTGCAATCAGACGGATAAGCGGATTTTTTTCATGTATGAGAGCAGAATCCTTTTCTTCACCAAGTACGGGCATTCCTTTTTCCTGTACATTCTTAGCAAATGATTCAAGTTCTGTGGGAA
>JAIKYZ010000110.1 GCA_024682655.1 Treponema sp. | reverse complement strand
CTTCAAATTGCCGCTGCAGGAGGACATAATCTACTTGCAGTTGGAGCTCCTGGATGTGGAAAAACTATGGCCATACAAAAATTTCCTGGAATTTCGCCGCTTTTAACCTTGGAAGAAGCTCAATCAGTAACAAGAATCTGGTCACTTGCAGGCTTGATTAAACCTTCGGAACCCCTGGTTAGAATTCCACCTTACAGAAGTCCTCATCAAACAGCAACGATAGAAGGAATCTGCGGAGGAGGAGTAAATTGCAGGCCCGGAGAAATATCACTTGCCCACAATGGAGTTTTATTTCTTGATGAAGCAGCGGAATTCCGTTCTTCTGTACTACAAATGTTAAGAGTTCCTCTGGAAAGTGGAGGAATAACTCTTAGCCGGGCAGGAAGATCTACTACCTACCCGGCAAAATTTCAACTTTTAATGGCAGCAAATCCCTGTCCCTGTGGCAATTACGGTTCAAAATCAAAATTATGTCTGTGTTCTGCAAAAAGCATAGAACAGTATTGGAAGAAATTTTCAGCACCACTATTAGATAGAATAGATTTAAGAGTTTTTGTAGAAAATAAATATGGGGACATGGAAGAAGAAAGACCGGAAGGCAAAAAATCGACCCAGGAACTAAGACAGGAAATTGCAAGAGCCACAAAAGCCCAAAGAAAACGCCAGGGAATTAAAAACGCCGCCCTGCTCCCTCAGCAAATTGCCGATTTCTGTCCGCTAACTGCCGATTGTAAAAAAGTCCTGGACAACGCAATTCTCCGATACGGCTTTTCCCCTCGAGCAATTTCATCCTGCCTAAAAGTCTCCCGAACCATAGCCGACATGTCCGACAGCCCAACCATCCTCCCCGCCCACCTATCCGAAGCCATAACCTACCGCAAACTCTGCTCCGACCTAATCCCCGAACCTTGATTAGGAGTAATCTTACCAGATGGGTGACTTGAACTAGCCTAAAATCGAAGAACCGTTAAAAAACGATGCGCAAGCATTGTTTTAGGTTCATCGTTCGTTAGGCTGGAAGCGAGCCATGCGAGCGGTGAAAGTCTGAAACCTAGACTAATTTAAAAATGAAAAAAGGCCCTCTAGAGAACTAGAAAGCCTTGGAAAGTACCGGATGTTGAGACTTGAACTAGCCTATCATCGAAGAACCGTTAAAAAACAATGCGCCCAGCATTGTTTTAGGTTCATCGTTCGTTAGGCTGGAAGCGAGCCATGCGAGCGGTGAAAGTCTGAGATCTAAGTTGATTTAAAAATGAAAAAAGGCCCTCTAGAGAACTAGAAGACCTATTATAAGTACCGGATGTTGAGACTTGAACTAGCCGAAGATCGAAGAACCGTTAAAAAACAATGCGAATAGCATTGTTTTAGGTTCATCGTTCGTTAGGCTGGAGCGAGATTTATCGAGCGGTTCAAGTCTGAGATCTAAGTTGATTTAAAAACAAAAAAGGCCTTCTAACCTTTTAGAAGACCTTAACAAATTTACCGGATGTGGAGACTTGAACTTGCTGACTATCGAAGAATCGTTAAAAAACAATGCGCCAGCATTGTTTTAGATTCATCGAAAGATCAGCAGGAAGCGAGCCATGCGAGCGGTTCAAGTCTGAGACCTAAACTAATTTAAAAATGAAAAAAGGCCTTCTAGAGAACCAGAAGACCTATTATAAGTACCGGAGAAGAGACTTGAACTAGCCGAAGATCGAAGAACCGTTAAAAAACAATGCGCAAGCATTGTTTTAGGTTCATCGCTCGTTAGGCTGGAGCGAGATTTATCGAGCGGTTCAAGTCTGAGACCTAGACTAATTTAAAAACAAAAAAGGCCTTCTAGAGAACTAAAAGGCCTTAATTTACTTACCGGAGAAGAGACTTGAACTAGCCGAAGATCGAAGAACCGTTAAAAAACGATGCGCCTAGCATTGTTTTAGGTTCATCGTTCGTTAGGCTGGAAGCGAGCCATGCGAGCGGTGAAAGTCTGAAAACTGAGTTGATTTAAAAACAAAAAAGGCCTTCTAGAGAACTAGAAGACCTATTATAAGTACCGGAGAAGAGACTTGAACTCTTACGCAGTCGCCCGCAACAGATTTTGAGTCTGTCATGTCTACCATTCCATCACTCCGGCAGAATGATTGAACTATAACAAAAATAATGGGGTTTTTCAAGTGCAATTTAAAATGTATAATTATTTTGTGAAAATTAATGCTAACACCTTTGAGAATGCAAAACCAGAACTTGTTCTAAAAACAGTCTTTGGATACGATTCTTTTCGCTCTCAACAAAAAGAGATTATCAACAGCCTTTTAAATAATAAAGATACTCTTGTAATTATGCCAACAGGGGGTGGAAAATCCCTTTGCTATCAAATTCCAGCCCTAATACTTCCCGGAGTTACAATTGTTGTTTCTCCTTTAATTTCTTTAATGCAGGATCAGGTAGCAGCCTTAAATGCCTCTGGTATTCAAGCTATTTTTATGAATTCCACCCTGGATTATAAAACTTACCTGGAAAATATAGAAAAAATCAAAGAAGGCCAGACAAAAATAATTTATGTTTCACCAGAAGGCCTATCAACAAGTCGTTTTAGAGATATTTTCAGCGAAAATAATATTCAAATCTCCTGCATAACAGTTGATGAAGCCCATTGTGTAAGTCAGTGGGGCCACGATTTTCGTTTAGATTATCTTGAAATTGGAAGTTTCAGAAACTATTTCCCGGAAGCAAGTATGATTGCACTTACTGCAACAGCAACTGAACAGGTTCGTAAAGATATTATCAAGAATCTTCAAATGAAAAATCCAGAAATCTTTATTTCCAGTTTCAACAGACCAAATATTTTTCTTGAAGTTCAAAATAAAAGAGATCCCCTGACTCAGGTAATTTCCTACATTTCAAGGCACAGCGGCGAAAGTGGAATTATTTACTGTAATTCCCGCCGTCAGGTAGATCAATTGACTGACACTTTAGATAACCTGGGCTACTCTGTTTTAAATTATCACGCAGGCCTTTCTGATGAAGTTAGAAGTCAAAACCAAGAAAAATTTGTAAAAGATGAAATTCAAATTATGATTGCAACAATCGCTTTTGGAATGGGAATTGATAAACCAAATGTAAGATATGTAATCAACTATGATTTACCTAAATCTATGGAAGAATATTATCAGGAAATTGGACGAGCCGGACGTGACGGATTACCCTCTTCCGCTCTTCTACTTTACAGCCCAGGTGATATTTCAAAGATAAGGTTTTTCTTTAATGATGTAGCAAATCCACAACAATCGGAAGCTCTTCTCCAAAAAATGGTATCTTATGCTACTTCAAGAGAGTGCCGTAGAAAAAATCTCCTTTCCTATTTTTCAGAAAAATTTACAGAGCCTCAAAGCAAGGAAGAACAAAACTGCTGTTGTGATATTTGCTCACGAGGAGCTCCTCCATTAACCGATGTTACAATTCCCTCACAAAAACTTATGTGCTGTATCATTCGTACAGAAGAACACTTTGGTGCAAATTATGTAATTGATGTTTTAATGGGCTCAAGAAACAAGAGAATTTTAGAAAATGGTCATAACAGACTTTCCACTTACGGAATTGGTCGGGACCTTTCAAAAAATGACTGGCTAGATTTAGTTGATTTACTGATGGCAAAAAATTTACTGGTAAAAACAGGAGAATACAATATCCTGACCTTAACTTCCCTGGGCCGGGAAATATTAGCCAACCGAGATAAAATTCTCCTGCCTGTAAAATTTCAGGGCCAATCTTCATATTTTCTGCCTTCAACAAATAGCAGCAAAGCCGAATATATTCTTCACAAGAAAAATCCAGCAGATAAAATTATTGCAGAAAAACCTGCTGCCGATGATGCTGAAGCCGAAAGAATTATAGAAGAATTAAAAGCCTGGCGTAAAAGAAAAGCTAACGATATGAATGTACCGCCTTATATTATTTTTGGAGATAAAACTCTTCTTGATCTTGCCGCCAAAAAACCAAAAGACAAGACGGAATTATTAAACGTACATGGAATAGGTAGTGCAAAAGCCGACGAATATGGAAGATCAATTTTAAGAATTATTAATCAATCTTAGGATTTAAATCGCTTTAATCCAGAACTGCAAAATCAATATCCCCTACCTGAATTTCCTTTTTGTCACTTTTTGCAAGAGCTCTGGACAGGCATTTTATCAGTTCCCTGAAATTTCCAGGCCAATTATATTCAAGAAGTAAATCTCTTGCTTTTTTGGAAACCAAAATTTTATTATTCATCTCAAAAGAATCTACAATCTGTGGAATATCTTCAATTCTTTCCCTCAGGGATGGAAATTTTATTACGTTATCGCAAATTCTATAATATAAATCATATCTAAAAGTGCCATTCTCCAGATTTTTTTTAATATTCGCATTTGTAGCAAAAATTAAACGACTGTCGATTGCTTCAGATTTTTTACTTCCAACCTTAGTGATTTTTTTACTTTCCACAAAAGTTAAAAGCGAAGCCTGAGTATTTAAGGAGGCACAACCCGCTTCATCAAAAAAGAGGGTACCTTTATCTCCTGATTTTATAAGACCTTCCTGATTCATAGCCCCGGTATAACTGCCCTTTGTAGAACCAAATAAGGTACTTTCTGCCAGTGAATCAACAATTTCGGCAAGATTTATTTGAATAAAAGGATTATTTCTTCGAACAGAATAAGAGTGAATTAAACCCGCCGCAGTAGATTTTCCAGTTCCAGTTTCCCCCAGCAATAAAACAGGAGAATCATACTCTGAAACATCAAGAATCTTCTGCCTTACTTTTCTAATCTTCTGAGAATTGCCAATAAAATATCCGTCCAAATCATCCAAAGTAGAAGTGCTGATTACACCCTGCTCCGAAAAGCGCTGAGCTCTGTTATGATAATTATTTAAATAATCTTCCAGAATAGATTTAAAAAAATGGGAAGAACAGGGATAGGGAATTACAAAAGGTGCTATTTCAACAATTTTTTCCAATTCAGGACAAAGTTTATTTTCAGGGATAATAAAAAGAATATTTTCTAAATTATTAAAATGTCTTTCGCCAAAAAAAGACTGTTGACCCTTTAAAACTGTTACGTCCAAAATTCCAATAAAGGGATTTTTTTCATTTAGACGAGGCGGTTCATTTTGAAATTGGATTAATGATATATTTTCTAAACTACTTATAATTAGTTGGACAATTCTTTCGTTTTTTGTTGCACAAAGAATTTTTCCAAAACCAAAATGTTGTAACAAAATATCCTAAAAACCTTTTTAAGTTATTTATTTTTCCTAAAAAGTCTGTACCAGACCAAAACTAGTATATACCACAAAAATGGAAAGAGCAAAAATATTTTGAATGGGTTATGAAGGATTTCAACAAAAATTTCATGACCTCTATCAAAAGTTTTTTCCTTAACTCTTTTAATTCTTTCTGAAAATATTCCAAAAGCATCCTTATAATAGAGGAAAATACTTGATGAAAAACTATTTCGTCTATGATAAGCCCAGCAGTTTTTTTCTGGAATTCCATCACTTATTAAAACTAAATCTGGTTGTGATTTAAAAATTGCTTCTACAAGACTGCTTTCTGCATTTTTAGAATAATAACCAACAAAACGTCCAATAATCTTTAACTGGGGGAAAGTGTCTCTCAAATTAACTTCTGCCTGCTGTAAAGTTTTTTTACTTGAACCCAAAAGATAAATTGACTTGTAGTGGGAATCCATAATCGAAAGAATCTGAATTGCAGCGGTAAAGGGATTGTATCTTACTGGGATATCCTTTTTGAGGAACTTAGCGCCCCGTAAAATACTTTTAGAAATTGGTAAAATCAAAGCAGCACTTTTTAAACATTCTGCAAAATCTTCATTATGACGGGCCTTAAATAAATCCCAGATAGAAAGAAAAATAATCTGTTTGGTTCCAGGCATTGCCATAATTTCCATAACCTCACTTTCCAAATTCTGAGGTTCACAGATATCAACAGGGACACCTAATAAATTAATTCTTTCAATTGCCATATTCCCCTCCCAAGCTTCCTATGACTTTTCATTTATAGCAGTTTGAATTGCCGCCATTCCGTACAAGGCAGCAGTTTCGCATCTTAATATATTAACGTCAAAATGTATGGCGTGGAAAAGTCCATTTTTTCTTAAAATTTCAATTTCTTCTGGACTTATTCCACCTTCACTGCCAACAGCTACACACACACTTTTGATTTTTTCTTTTTTATCTAAACATTGTCTTAAACTTTCAGAAAAATCATTTCTTTCGCTTAAAACAAAAGCAAGATTTTCTTTACCTTCCGAAGATTCTTTCCAAAAGGCAATTGCCTCTTCAATTGTGAGTGGCTCTGAAACTTGAGTATCGACTGGAGAACCACTTTGCTGCCTTGCCTCTTTGATTATTCTTTCAAGTCTTTCCTGTTTTGATGATTGCAGGGCCTTTATGCTGCTTTTATCTGAATATTCGCCAATTACCGGAATAATCTTTTTTACTCCACATTCACTTGCCTGCCTTACAATCATTTCAAATTTCTGGGGCTTTGGTATGAACTGAAATAAATAATAATCACACGAATTTTCATTTTGAATTTCAGAAGCTTTTACACCACGGGTAACTGTATTTTCTGAATTTATTTCATTACAAAGCTGTAAAGTTACACACTTAGCTTTATCATCTATTGAAACAAGGGTACTGCCCCATAAAGTCTGATCTTTTAGCCTAACTTCAATCATATCTCCAACTTTTGCCCTAAGGACCTGTCGAAGATATTTATAGTCTTTGCCTGTTAATTTTATGAGGCCATTTTTAATCAGCTGATTCTCTAAAATTAGTTGTCGCATTTATTTTACTTGCTTTCTTCTAATTGAACCTGATCCTGAAGTTCTTTGAGAGTTTTTGTATTACGAACTAATTCACTAAAATCTGGCTGACTTACATTTTTAATTGCCTGTAAAAGCTGTAAATCATAATCCAAATCATAAGCAGGAGTTTCTTCAGTTCTATTTTTTTCATTTCTCAAAAGTCTTCTAATTAATCTTTCGCCAATAGGATAAGTTTTATTCAATTCAACAGCTTTTTTTGCTATTTGACTTTCGCTCATTGAAGGATTTTCTTCAACAGTCTTTGAAATTGCATTTGAAGAAATCAAATCAAGATAGGCCTTTTCCTCTGCTTCTGTAAAATCTTCAAGGTTTTTAATTTCTAAATCAGGTGGAATTCCAACTTTATCAATATTTACGTCAGAAGGAGTATAATATCTGGCCATTGTAAGTTTAATTCCATCTATATCACTTAAAGGAATTACCTGCTGAACAGATCCCTTTCCATAAGTTCTTTCTCCAACAAGATAGGCCTTGTGATAATCTTTAAGACATCCAGAAAGAATTTCTGATGCAGAAGCAGAACCTCTGTTGATAAGAATTACAATTGGTAAATCAGCAGGAACCTTTGTTTCGTCATTTGCATCGTACTGATAGTTTTCAAAAGCAAGTCTACTTTTTGTAGTTACGATTGGTCCTTTATCAATAAATTTATCTGCAATATCTACTACACTTGAAATTAATCCGCCTGGATTATCTCTTAAATCGATTATTAATCCTTTGTAGCCCTTACTTGCAAATTCATCTAAGGCTTTTTGAAGGCAGTCTGAAGTGTCTGGAGTGAATTTTATCAATCTCACATATCCAATTGAAGTATTTTCAATCATTGAATATTTTACAGTAGGAACTTCGATTAATTCTCTAACTAAGGTAACATCAAATTTCATTGTTTTACCCCGAAGAATTGTAATTGTTACAGGAGTTCCAACTTCACCGCGTAATCTATCAAGAACATCATTCATGGACATTTCTACGGTAGATTCTCCTTCGATTGCGATAATAAAATCTCCAGATTTAATTCCTGCTCTAAAACCAGGAGTATCTTCGATTGGAGAAGCAACTTCTACATAAGCGGGTTTTTCCGGAGTAGATTCAACTGCCTTTGAAATTGAAAGTCCTACCCCTCCAAAATTTCCGGCGGTTGTATCAGTAAGATCTCTCATCTGATTTGAATCAAGGTAAACCGTATAAGGATCGCCAATTGCATCCATCATTCCTTTTAAGGCACCTTCATACAAAATACGAGGATCTATTTCATCAACATAATTTTTTTGAACAAATTTAAAAACCGAATCAAAATTATCAAGATAAGCTTTTGTCTTTTTTTGAGCAGCTAATAAATTCTCCGAATCACTACTTGTTACATAGTCTTGTGCATAACACTGTGGTAATGTAAAAAAAATACAGAATGTAGCAAAAATCGAAACTACATTTTTAATGCAAAACTTATTGATTTTTTTCATAGACTTATTTTATGACACTATCTATAAAATTTCTATATTAAATGCTATAATTAATTTATGTCACAGATTATACCAATAGCTAGTGGAAAGGGTGGTGTTGGAAAAAGCCTTCTTGCCGCCAATTTAGCAGTCGCCCTTGGACAAGGTGGAAAAAGAGTTGTCCTTGTTGATTTGGATCTTGGTGCTTCAAATCTTCATTTAGTAATCGGACAAAGACCCGGCATTGCAAGTTTAGGAAGCTGGTTCTCTGGAAAAACAGATTTTAAAGATATTATTCAGCCAACAGATTATCAAAACGTATATTTTATTGCAGGAGACAGTCAGATTCCTGATTTAACCTCACTAAAATATAATCAAAAAATCCGATTAATCAGAAATCTCAAAAATATTAATTGTGATTATTTAATTTTGGACTTAGGAGCAGGAACTCATCAGTTTATTCTGGATATGTTCCTTCTTTCTCCACAAGGTCTTATTGTTTCGGCCCCAGCGGTTACAGCAACTTTAAATGGCTACCTCTTCTTAAAGAATGTAGTTTTTAGACTTTTGTACACAACTTTTAAAAGAGGAACTCCTGGTAGAGAATATCTTGAGCAGTTAAAAAAAGATCCTGTAAAAATGCAGAAACTTTATATACCTCAATTAGTTCAAACTCTATCTTCTGTTGATCCACAAAATGCCCAGCTCTTTATAAAAAGAATGCAGCAGTTTAGACCCCGTCTGATTATGAATATGATAGAAGACCCTAAAGATGCGGACAGGGCTACAAGAATTAAAAATTCCTGCAACCAGTATTTAGGCCTGGAAATTGAATACTTAGGCTTAACTTTCAGGGATATTGTTCAAGACAAGGCCCTTTCATCTCAACTTCCTGTCGTTGTTTATAAACCTCAGTCAGTTTTGGGCCAGGCTATTTACAGAATTGCAGATAAAATTATTGCCGCCCCAGTTCATCAGTTTGATGCTGATTTTACTCCCGAGAGCGGAAATGATAATTTTCAGAATATTGAAGACGAGGCTAATGAAGATTACAACTTCAAAATTTCTGGAATTGATGACCTTGTTTCCGGAGGTACTCTTTCAACCTCAGAACTTGCAGAAATGGTAAAAACTCAAAATTATGAATTAACTCAAATCCGAAAAGAAAACATGCTCTTAAGATCTAAACTCCTTAAAGCAGCTGAACAAGGATTTAAAATCTAACTAAAAGAAGGAGGATTCCCGATTTTTTGGGAATTACAATATGAATTTTCTATTTGTTAATTATCCTAGCTGGTTACACGCACAAATTTTTCCAGGAATTAAATTTTTAGGGGCTTTAAGATGGTATGGCTTAATGTATGTTTTTGCCTTTCTTACTGCCTATCTGATTTTAAAAAAACAGTCTAAAGAAGGTGCTTTAGATACAGAAAGCTACAAAGCAAATGATGATGATATTTTTAGTTTTATTGCCACAGGTATTTTATTTCTTTTAATTGGCGCTAGAATCTTCTCTACTTTGGTTTACGACACAAGCGGATTTTATTGGAAAAGACCCTGGCTTATTTTCTGGCCTTTCCAGAACGGTAGATTCACAGGGCTTGCAGGAATGTCTTATCACGGTGGTTTTATTGGCGGATTTATTGGAATGTTAGTTTGGTGTAAAATCCATAAACATTCTTTCTGGAAGTGGTGTGACGTTATGGCCGTTGCAATTCCACTGGGATACACTTTTGGCCGCTTAGGTAATTTCTGTAATGGTGAATTATTTGGACGAATAACAAGTGCTCCTTGGGGTATGGTTTTCCCTGATGCAGAGCGCTTTTCTGCTTCAATTCCATGGGTTCAGGAATTTGCAGAAAAAATTGGTATGGATATTTCAAATATGAATCTGGTAAATTTCCCTCGCCACCCAAGCCAACTTTACGAAGCCTTTTTTGAAGGAATTGTACTTTTCTTAATTTTATGGTTTTCACGCAAACATAAAAAATTCGACGGACAGTTGTCAGTTATGTACACCGGTGGTTATGGACTTTTCCGTTTTGTAATTGAATATTTCAGAGAACCAGATGCAGATTTAGGCTTTAGAATTGCAAAAGATGCAAATGCCCCAATTTATCAAAACACTTCTCTATTAAATATTTCTACAGGCCAGATTTTATGTTTTATTATGATTCTTGCTTCACTTGTAACTGGAATTGTTTTATTCATTCTTAATAAAAAGAAATCTGCAAATAAGGATTAAAAAAAATGACAGTTTTACAAGGTTTTTTATTGGGCTTACTCCAGGGAATTGCAGAATTTCTCCCAATTTCCTCTTCAGGTCACCTTGCTTTAGCCCAGCATCTTTTTGGATTAACTGAAGTTCCTTTATTATTTGATGTAATTTTACACCTGGCAACTTTACTGGCAGTTGTAATATTTTTCTGGAAAAAGATTTGGGAACTTTTAAAAATCTTTGGCAGATGGATTGCAAGACGTCCTGCTCCAGCCCAAACTTGTGAAAATCTTTTATATTCAAGCGAAAAAGCTGGCAGAAAAACAATTATCGCTATAATAATTACAACAGCAATTACAGGTCTACTTGGAATTATTTCCAGTAAATTAATTCCAGAACTTCCAATTACTTTTACCTGTGCAGGATTTGTTGTTACAGCCTTTTTATTATTGATTTCTCACTTTATTGAAAAGAGAAGATTAACAAAATTGGCACAAAATAATTCAAATCCTCAAGATGAGGGTGGAATTTCAATTGGTCAGGCAATTACTATTGGAATTATGCAGGGCTTTGGTACCCTTCCTGGAATCAGCCGCAGTGGTTCAACAGTAACTGGAGCCTTATTCAGTAAAGTTGACAGAAAAATTGCCGGAGATTATTCTTTTATAGTTTCAATTCCTGCAATTTTGGGAGCCTTTATTCTTGAATTAAAAGACCTGGATCAATTAGCCGGCAGCGTAGGATTACTTCCACTTATCGTAGGATTTATCACCGCTTTTGCAGTAGGCTATGGAGCCTTATGGCTCTTTATGAGTATATTTAAAAAAGGCAAATTACATTGGTTTAGCTTATATTTAATTCCATTAGGAATTTTAGGTATAATATTTTTGAGGTAAAAAAATGAAAAAATTATCACTACTTTTATTAGCAAGTTTACTTATTTTAGGACCTGTTTATTCACAAGTTATCGATTCAAATGATAATTCAGAAATGGAAGATGACACTGACTGGAAGGAACAGGGTAAAAAAGCCTTAGACGAAACAGGAAAGTTCTTTAAAAAAGCAGGAAATAAATTAAAGGAAGAAATCAATAATGCTTCTGAAATCACCTGTTATGGAACCTGGGTTTATCAGACAAAAGGCAGTACAAGTACTTTAATCTGTAATGAAGATGGAAGTATGGAATTCAAACGCAAGATTGGTGGAGAAACTGATTACTGGTCTGGAACTTTTACAGCTACATTTAAGGTAATCTCTTTTTCTATTACAAGCGCTGGAAGAAAAACTTTAATCACAAATAACAAATCAGAAAATCCAAGTCAAACCTGGAAATTCACTTATTCAGTGCAGGATGATGGAAATTCACTTAGAGTAATTTCTTCTGATATTCCAACAGACTTTGATGGAACTGATTTTTCAAAAGGTGTAATCTTTACTAAAAAATGAATGCAATCTATTTAGATTCTTCTATACCAGAAAATCAAGCAAAGCAGCGCTACACTTTTCCTGAATTTATAATGATGGAAAATGCCGCTGCCGCTCTAGAAAATAAAATCTTATCTTTACCGGACTTTAATTCAAATAAGCAAATATTAATTTTATGCGGCTGTGGAAACAACGGTGGCGACGGTTATGCCCTGGCCCGCAGGCTATTTGGAAAATGTAAAGTCTCGGTAATTAAAACAGGCCAGGCCACAAGTTCTGAGGCAATTGTACAAGCCCAAATATCAAAAAAAATGGGAATTAATTTTCTTTCCATGGCCTATGTTTCCCAACTGGATTTTTCAAATTACTTTGCAATTGTAGATTCAATTTACGGAAGCGGCTTCCACGGCACATTTTCACCGGAAATTGAAAAGCTTTTAATCAAAATAAACAAGGAAAAGGCAATAAAAATCGCCTGTGACATCCCTTCTGGAATTGAAAAAAATGGTCGTGCCCAGAAAAATTCTTTTAAGGCTGATTTTACAGTAACTATGGGGGCCTTAAAAATAGCCCTCTTTTCTGACCAGGCAAAAGAATTATGCGGACAGATAACTGTTGCAGACCTTGGAATCTCTTCTACAATTTTTAATTCTCTCGCTCCAGCCCAGGCTTATTTGATAGAAGAAAAAGATATTAAACTTCCTTTTAGAAAAAATAAAAATTCTCACAAGGGCTCTTACGGTCACAGTCTGATATTTGCCGGGGAAAAAGCTGGTGCCGCAATCTTAAGTGCAACTGCCGCCATGAATTTTGGAAGTGGATTAACTAGCCTTTTACAAACCGCTAATTCCAATCTAAATCAATTTAAAATATCTCCAAGCCTGATGATTTCTTCAGAAATTCCAGAAAAAACTACTTCGGTCATCATCGGAAATGGACTGGGCCTTGGAAAAGAGGCGGAAAAATCAATTACAACTTTTATCAAATGGATGAAGCAATCAAAAAATCCAAACTGCGTAATTGATGCTGATTTATTTTCTTACACTAAATTAAAAGCTTTACTCGGGGAATTAAATTCCCTGGAAAAGGCAAACATTATTCTTACCCCTCACCCTAAAGAACTTCAAAATCTTGTAAATCAACTTTCAATAAATGGAAAAAATGACTACAGCCTAGAAGAGGTAATTGAAAATAAATTAGATTTAGGAAAAGAAATATTAAAAATCTATCCAAAGCTTACTCTAATCTTAAAAGGGGCAAATACCTTAATTTTATGTGAAGAGCAGGTATTTATCTGCCATATTGGTTCTCCAAGCCTTGCAAAAGGTGGCAGCGGAGATATTCTTGCAGGACTATGCGGTGGATTATTGGCCCAGGGTTATTCTGCAAAAGATGCCGCAATCACAGCTGTTTATTCACAGGCAAGGGCCGCAAATAAGATTTCCCCAGAGGATTTTTCACTTACCCCAGAAAAATTATTAGATTATCTGTTAAATTAAAAAGGTGGTTGAGCAGCCCCAACCACCGGTAAATCAAATTAGAATTTTGCTTTTCTTAAACGAACCTGTTCAATATCTTCACAGAAGAGCTGGCGAAGGTCATTTAATCCAAGTGCCATAAGAGCCATACGGTCAATACCAATACCCCAGGCAAGAACTGGACAATCTAAGCCCATAGCCTTTGTAACTTCTGGACGGAAGATTCCTGAACCACCAAGTTCAAACCAACCCAAAACTGGATGTTTAATATGAACTTCAATAGAAGGTTCTGTAAATGGGAAATATCCAGGAACATATTTAACTTCTTCTGCACCTGCAATTTCTGTAGCAAACATTTTAAGCATTCCAAGAAGGTCTCTTAAAGTTACATCATTTCCAGCAATAATACCTTCTGTCTGATAAAAGTCTGACAAGTGAGTTGCATCAACTTTATCGTAGCGGAAACAACGGGCAATACCAAAATATTTACCTGGAACTTCAGCTTTATGTAACTGGTGAGCAGAAAGAACTGTTCCCTGTGAACGCAAAATTAAACGTCTAGTAAATTCATTATCAAACTGATAATCCCAACCACGGCTACCTGTATTTCCACCATTTTCGTGAACAGCTTTTACATTGCTCAAGTATGGTTCTTCAATCATTTTGGCATGGGTAGGATTCTTTAAGCGGTATACATCATGAATATCGCGGGCAGCATGGAACTGTGGCATAAACAAGGCATCACCATTCCAGAATTCTGTTTCTACAAGTGGACCATCAAATTCCTGAAATCCAAGAGAAACAAGTTTATCTTTTACTGATTCAAGGAACTGTACATAAGGATTTGTACGACCAGGAATAATACGAGCAGGTGGAATAGAAATATTATAACCACGGAAAGTTCCGTTTTTCCAATCTCCACTAGCAAGCATTTTTGGAGTGATTTCTCCAATTTCGTTTCCTGTAATACCAGCTTTTTTAAGGGCCTGTTTTACACTTTCAAATCCTGCATTCAATTTATAGAATACAGTTTCTCTTTCTATCATCTTAAATGGAGAATCAGTAGCACCACGTTTTTTTGCAAGACCGTTCATTGCTTCTACTTCTTCATTAGATAAATCATCTTTATTTAACTGACCATTTTCTGCTGCAATTGCTTTTTTAATAAGTTCTGCTGTAGTTTTAATACGGGCAGGAAGATCTGCTCCTGTGTATTCAACTTTCTTTTCGGCATTCATCTTAAGAACACCTTCTTTTACCAAAGGACCAAAAGCCGAACCAACATCTTTCTGTTCAAGACCAATTCCAGCGGCAATTTCTGGCATTACGTGAGGGCCCTTGTCTTTTAAGAAATTAACCATTCTTTCTTCAACAGTACCAGTTTTTGCAAGAGCACGTCCCATATCTGTAATTTCATAAAATGTATGTGGTGTCCTACGAATTTCTTTTAAAAGGCTCTTTCCAGAAAGCCAAGAAAAGGCCTGATTTGCATGACCTTCTTTATATTCCAATTCCTTCTGGAGTTTTTCTGAGGTGAGTTCATCCTTGTCTGAATATTTTAATAAAACTTTGATTTCAAGAGGATGTAAGTTTTTAATAATGTTTATGATATCCATTTTATGATCCTTATAAAATAATAAAGCCGGTTTTCTAAGACCTAAGTCCTCAAAATACCGGCTTTTATTTTACAATATTTGAAATAAAAACTAAATAGGTTATCTAGAGAATTTTACATATGAAGAGTACTGAGCCTTTCTCTGTCCTCTGTCATCCTTAAAATACTTTTCTCTATCATCTTTCAAATATTTATAATGATAATACTGATGTTCTTTTGTAAAATCCTGAAGAACGGCCATAACAGTATTCATTGCTTCATCTTTTGCATAAGTAACATAAAGTGTTTCGTAATAAATACGAGCTTCATCGTAAGTTGGATTATATTCAATATAAACTTTTGCATTAATATCTACACAGTGCTGTTCTTCTGGAACAATTCTATATGTCTTTGTCTTTTCAGCTTCAAATTTTTCAATTCCAAATGGATCCTCTTCATCTGCCTGAGCAAAAATAAAACTTGTAGTCAAAGCTAAACAAAGTACCAAAATAAGACTCTTTTTCATAAAAATCTCCTAACTAATTCAATAAGTTGAATACTCAATTATTCTACCGTATTCTAGAAAAAAATCAAGATTTATTACATACTTCCCCGAAACTACTCCAGTAACTGGGATATTTTTTATAAGCACAGAACCTGAAATTTCCTTGGGCTTATTTTTAACTATTTTCCTGTAATGCTCTCTTAGGGCATTTTTTAATGCATCTTCTGCAGCATTTTTATAACCTTCAAAACCATCGCTTACTTTTCCATAACCCCGGCCACTAATAACCGGGTGCTCAAGGGCAGTCCACATTGAATAATTTTGCAGTTGATATTTATCCCTTCGATATTCACACCAGCAATGTAATTTAATTGTATCTTCAATAACAGGCTTTGTATAATTAATTAAATATTCAAAAGGCTCAAAAGATTGAATTTCTGTAACTTCAAAATATTCTTCAACCCCGCGGGCTTTATCAGAAGGAACATAAACAAAATTCCAGCCATAAACCATTCCAGAAATAATAAAAGGAGCGGTCTTTTTTAACTGACTCACAGGATAAGAAAAAATACTGGTAACTTTTTTATCGGTAGACTCCCCCTCTAAAGGCTCTTCTGCTTTCTCCTCCACCTGTAAATCTTCACTGCCTTCTAATTCCCCCTGCTCCATATTATTTTCTTCAAAATCCAGGTCCTCTTCTTCATCTTCAAATACACCCTTTAAATCTGGATAGGCATCTAAAGAAGCCCAGAGAGGGAGCCTGATCAACTCTACATTCGAAGGAGTTTGCGCAAATAAGGGAGAAATTAATAGTGTAAATAAAAATATTATTGTTTTCTGTAGGCGTTTTTCCATACTTTAATTGGATTTACCTTCATTCTGATTAAAAAATAAAGCCAGGCAGAAGCAAAGCCAAATAAATGTGTAAGGTGGGCAACATTTGCACTTCTTCCTAAAAGCTGACTTCCAACTTCAATAAGGGTATAAATCAAAACCATTAATGGCGCTGGCAGTGGAATAATTCCCCAGACATAAATAATAGATCTTGGATAAACTACTGCAAAAGCAAAAAGCAGGGCATAAATTGCACCACTTGCCCCCATCAAAAAGGTTGTGTAATTTCCTGTAAAATAATAAACAAGGAATGAAAAAATTCCATCCATGATTCCACAAACAAAATAAAACAGAATAAATTCTTTTGAACCAATCGCTCTTTCTAATTGAAGGCCAAAAATTAAAAGTCCAAACATATTAAAAAATATGTGAGAAATATTCTGGTGAACAAACATGTAAGTTACAAATTGCCAGTACATATGATGCTTCGCAACAAGAACAGGATTTAAAGAACCGTAAGTATAAATATACGGTCTTACACTAGAAAAAAAATATCCCAATACAAAAACAATAATATTCAGAAAAATAATTACAAAGGTGCTGCGGTTATAAGTATACTTAAAAGGTTTACGAAAAAAAATCTGTTCCATACTATCCTATTACTGTTGAAATAAATTTTGGTCTTTTGTGTTTTAATTAATTTACAGATTATCAAAGAATTAGTCCAATTCTTCCAGAGTATTTTCATAAGGATCATAGAAAGATACTCTATTGCGGCCATTCTGTTTTGAAATGTAAAGACCTTTATCTGCCTGAGAAACAAATTCGTTTGGAGAATTTACAAGATTCAACTTTGAATCAAAGGTAGAAACACCAACAGAAATTGTTACATGTAAATGCTGACCTTCAAAAACAAAATCATAATTATCAATTGCAGTGCGGATTCTTTCGGCAACCAAAATTGCTTCTTCTTTTCCTGTATTGTTATTCAAGAGGACTGTAAATTCCTCTCCACCATAACGAGAAGCAATATCGCTATCTCTAAGATTACTCTTTATGAGTTCTGCAACTTTGATAAGTACAAAATCTCCACATTCATGTCCGTAAGTATCATTAAACTTCTTAAAGAAATCTATATCAAACATAAGAACAGAAATATTTTCGTTTGAAAGGAAGGCAGAATCTATAGCCTCAGTTAAACTATTAAAGAAATAATATTTTAACTTAAGATGAGTCATCATATCTGTTGAAGATTTTTCGATTAAAGCAGCATTGTTAATTGCAACCGACGCTAAAGAGGCAATAGACATAATCTGATTTTGTTCATATTCCGAATAAGAAGAATCATCATCAATGGCAATTCTTTCAAGTAAAAGTAAAAGACCATTCAAGTGATTTTTCTGAATAAGAGGAACAACCAAAGTTGGATTAAGGGATTCAAGAACCTTCATTTCTGGACAAACAGAAACAATTTCATCTTTTCTTAAATCTGCCAGAGTAGCAGGTTTTCTTAATTCGTTTAATTTGCTTGCAATTGGCGAAGTAACAGGAATCTTAAATTTTTCGCAATTATCTTTTTCGGCATTTCCGCCAGTTTCTAATACAAAGTAATCATTAGATTTTAAGTCTCTTACAAAGATTTCGGCTCCAAGAGTATGCATTTGAGCCATACAGATATATACAATGGATTCCAGAAGGTTTTTAAAATCAAGGTTTTCACAAAAAGATTTTGCAATATCTAATAATTGTTCAAGGTCATAAATTCTTTTTTCATATTGAACAGTCTGCTCCATCATATTTTTTGGAGAAGCTTTATTTGAATTAATGATAATCTGTTCTAAAGATTCATCGCTTATACTTGTGATTCTTGACGAGTTCTTTTTAGTATTTTTTTTAGCTGTTGTTTTTTTCCCTTTACTTTTTTTTCCAGCTGAATTATTTTCCATGTTTTCCACTATTTTTATCTTTATAACCTAATCTTTCTCACTTTAATTATATCTCAAGTAAAATAAATTACAAAAAAGCAATTAAATTTTTGTTTAAATTTCCAATAATTATACTTTACTGAACATCGCCACTATTAATAATAACATAGTTTTTCATAATATCAAAAAATATCTTCCAATTAACGTACTGCTGTTCAAGAAGGTTGGTATTATCTCTGTTCCTTGAAGACATAACAAGAACTTTCAGGTTGGAAATAATCTCACTTGAAGGCTTTTTTGCATCTGCAAGAAGTTCACCAAGCTCTTTATATAAATAATTCAAATTAGTTACGGTGTTTTGTAAAAGGGCGTGGGCCTGATTGTTCATTGTCACAACCATTTTTTCAAGTTTTTTATAAAATTCCTTATCCTTTTTACTGTCGCGAATATAACTTTCCATTACCGCAATACTATTTGACTGACTGTTTTCAAAAGTTTTTTCAAAGGCTTCAATATCTGCGTCGGCTCCAATACAACTAAAAACTATCTGAGAAAAGTTAGTTTTATAGGTTGGGCTGTTAAAAAATCCTTCAATAACAATATCATTCAGCAAAGTTTTTACAGAAGGCGAAATATAAACTTTAAGGAAGGTTTTTAGAATTCTTAAAGGTAAAATCCACTGAAAAGATAAAGGAGTATCGTTTTGCAATAAGAAATTGTACTGTTGATTATAAGCGTAAATTTCTTCCATTGGAGTTCCGGAAAAAAGAGCGCCTACATCCTGAGTGATTTTTTCATCCTGGATATCCGATTTTATTCTCTGTTCATCTGCATTATATTTTGACTGAAGCATATTTGCAAATTCCTGTCTTGGAGAACCAGAATAACTAGCAACAGCAGGTTCATAATTTGGATCAAGTTTAGCAAGACGAATCAGGCTTTTAATTTTTTCAGGAGAAATAACCTTATTTATTATGTAATGAATCTTTTTTAAGTTAGAAACATAGGATTTTTCTTCTTCAGGACTTAATTCTGAATTTTTTCTAAGTTTAGCAAGGGCCAGAACTGCATCTGAGGTAACATTTGTAATTCTAAGTCCTGAAATCTGATAATAAAGATCTTCCAGAAGATTTAAAGATTTTGAAATCTGAATCTCTGAATATTTTGGGCTGTAATTTGGATTATCGGCTTCAAAATTCCTGTCAAAAATCTGTAAAAAAGGAACATAATTATAATGACAAAAATCAACAAACTGACGAAGATTTAAAATATCAGAATCCATTTTACTAAAGGAAGGGCCATTCAAATCTTTTAAAATTTTTTCCAGTCTTTGTTTCTGGCGGATATAAATTCTATCTGAATTTTGATAATCGGCTATAACTTCTTCTTTACGGCTTTGAAATGACAGGGCTTCAAGAAGAGCCTGTTCCTCGGAAGGATAAGCGGTCATTATCAACTGAGCTTCAAATCTATGCTGTCTTGGCATATTATTTGGACTTACAGTTTGCGAAAATAAGTTATCAAGGGGGATTGAGTTTCGATAAAGAATATTGATTGCTTCTCCAAAATTTGGCTGCAACATTCCATTTGAACAAATCAACGGAAAATATTCTTTTATTTCCATATCCATTTTTTTCATCATCTGTTTCTTTTGAACTTCTGGTGATGAACGACGGAATAAGAAATCAAAAAAGTCTGTTATACTTTGTATAAGACTCATAAAAACAAATTACCCCTCTTTTATTCTATATTATATCATAACTTATAGACTCAATATTTTCCATACTGTGAAAAGTAATATAAAAAAAATAAGTACGTATTTAAGCTACTTTATTTATCTTAAAAGATCATCAAAAATGTCATGATAATCTTTTATAGTGGCTGCATGAACAATCTGAAGCCTTAAAGCAGCACCATTTGGAATGCCTTTTGAATAGGCCGAAAAACGTTTTCTCATTTCAAGGCAGGCATGTTTTTCTGAAGTTTCAGCTGCCAGTCTTTCAAGTTCTGCAAAACCTGTTTTAATTCTAAAATCCGCAGGAAGAGGTTCATAAGAGCCCTGAGTTAAAAGTGATGTAGTATCCCTAAAAATAAAAGGATTTCCCATTGCCCCTCGGGCAAACATAACGGCATCGGCAGAAGTTTCTTCCAGCATTTTTTTAGCATCTTCCGGTTTGAATAAATCCCCGCTACCAAAAACAGGAACTCTGGAATCAACAAATTCAACCAGCTCTTTTAATATATTCCAGTCAGAATGACCTTCGTAGCCCTGAGCCCTGGTTCTTGGGTGGATGGTAATTGCACTTACCCCGGCATCTAAAGCGGCCTGAGCGGCCTCTTTCCAGGTGATATGTGGTTTATCCCAGCCAGAACGAATCTTTACAGTTACAGCTTTTCCGCCATCTTTTGGATTTCCCCCGGCAGCCTTAACAACGGCACTGGCAATTCTATAAAGTTTTTCGGGATCTCTTGTAAGTTCTGAACCTGCCCCGCTCTTTATGATTTTAGGAACGGGACAACCGCAGTTTATATCAATACACTCACAATTTGTTTTTTCCAGAACAATATGAGTTGCTTCTTCCATAATTTCTTCCTGACCGCCAAAAATCTGAACGGCATAGGCTTTTTCGTTATAAGCCCGGCCCATCAAAATTTCTGTCTTTTGATTATTTCTAACCAAAGCCTCGGCGCTAACCATTTCGGTATAAGTAAAACAGGCTCCATTCTCGATACAAACAGAACGGAAAGCCGAATCACTGTAACCAGCAACAGGAGCAAGAAAGAGATTACCTTTTAATTCAATGTTTCCAATGCGAACAGGATGATATAAGTTCATTTCAGCTGCTTTTTATGCTTCAGGCAAACCAAAAGCTTTACAACTATTCTTCCAAAGTTGTTCGCTTAATGCTTCTAAATCCATATCAAGCATTTCTGCAAGGAATTTAGCAGTTGCCGGAAGATAAGCAGGCATAGTTCGTTTTCTTTCACGATATTCAGAAGGAATCATAAATGGACTTTCTGTTTCGATAAGAATACGATCTACAGGAATATTCAAAACTGTATTATGCAAATTTCTAGCGTTACGATAAGTTAAATTACCAGCAAAACTAAACCAGATGTTTTTATCAAGACACTTCTTTGCAAATTCTTCGTCTTCTGAATAACAGTGTAAAATTGCACCTTTATCTGGAAGTCTTTCAGAAAGAATTTCATAAAGATCTTTTCCTGCATCTCTGTTATGAATAACTACAGGTAAATTATATTTTTGAGCAATTTCAAGCTGAGTAATAAACAATTCAATCTGAGAACGCTTGTCTCCAAACTGTTTATAGTAATCCAAACCAGTTTCTCCAACTGCGACTACATTTGGCAAAGAGAGATTTTTTTCAACTTTACTAATCCAATCTGAACCTGGATTAGTAACTTCTGAAGGAGCAACTCCAACAGCATGATAAATTCCAGATATTGATTTAAGGTTCTGATAAACCTTCTGGAAATCCATGAGACTATTATTAATACTTACAATGCGTTGTACACCTGCCTGTTTGGCCTGTTGAATAACGCGCAATTGTTCAATAGGATCATCGTATATAAGCCCGATGTGAGCGTGAGTATCAAAAAACTTCATAGCTTATTTCTTCCTAAGATGGGTTATTTTTTTGTTTCTTTCAATTTAACATTCTTTTATCTAGACGTCAAATTTTTCAATATAAATACCGATATTTGACGAGAAGCCTGCAACTGTGCTATATTATTATGATTTCCTATTTAAAATAACGGGGTTAAAAGTGTCTAAAACACAAAAAACATTAAAGAAATTTGAAAAACGTCTGGCCTCAAATGTCACAAAAGGTTTTGGTTCATTTTTCAGAACCATAGGACTTTTTTTTGTAAAAGCATTCAAACTTCTTGATAGTAAATTAACAATTATGGTTGTTCCTCATTCCCAGAGTAAAGTTGTTAACTTCCAGACAAACGTGTTTGCCCTCATAATGGGAGCTTTATTATTCGTAGGTATTTTAGCCTCTTTCTTTTATTATAATCACCGTTCAATTTCGGCTAACTCTGAAATTTCTAATTTAAAAGAATTAAATAAGGAAACTCTTGCAAGTTTAGATGAACTTAGAGATGAAAATACAAATCTCTTCCAGGCTGCAAAACGTTTCCAGACTTCACTTTCCCAGAGTCTTTCTTTGTTGGGAATCTCACAAGTTGAAAATAATTCAAACAGTTCTATTTCAAACGGAGATTTATCTTCACTTTTTAGTTCTACAGAAATTGCAAATGGAACTGCACGAGAAATTGCTGATGTAAAAGAACTTACATCATATCTTGAAGGCGCTGTTGAACCAATTGAACAGATTGGAAAAATGCTTAAAACCCAGCAAAACCTTTTTACAGAAATTCCAAGTATCAATCCTGTAAAAAATCCACACGTACATATTTCTATGGCCTTTGGTCCAAATATTCACCCAATCAATGGTAACTGGTACATCCACAAGGGAATTGACTTCTCTACCTGGCACGCAGGAGATCCTGTAATGTCTACTGCTTCGGGACAGGTTGTAACAGCAGGTTATGATAACAGTTTTGGTAATTACGTAATTGTTAAACATAATCACGGTATTTACACCCGTTATGCTCACTTAAACTCAATCAGAGTTAAAAAAGGTCAGTTAGTTGATCAGGGCGAAATTATTGGAACTATAGGAAATACTGGTATTTCTACCGGTCCACACTTACACTACGAAGTTCACATTGGTTCTGACGTAGTTGACCCAGCAAAATATATTAACATTAACATGAATAAATAGGATTCGTATGGCCTTAAAACTTGATGACATTTCATTAAACACCATTATAGGAAATGGTTCTGCTATATCGGGAGATATTAAAATTAACGGTTTTGTCAGAATTGACGGAGATGTTGATGGAAATATCGAAACAGATGGAAATGTTATTGTTGGTGAAAACGCCAGAATCCGTGGAAATCTAAAGGCAAAGGCAGTAATTATTGGCGGAATAATCCTTGGTGATGTTTTTGCAAAGGAATCTGTAAAACTACTTTCAAACTCAACAGTCCTTGGTGATATTTTAAGTCATAAGGTTCAAATTGAAGAAGAAGCAATTTTTAACGGACAGTGTATTTCCATAAAAGATAAGGTAAGGTATGAAGAATCTTCAAAAGCCTACCTTGAATCAAAAGCAATTAAGGAAAAAGTTTCTCTCTAATGGCAGAAATTGACTCTCTAAGTTCATCATATTTATACGCAGGAATTCAAAGTTCCACAAGAAAAGCTCAAAAAGAAAAAGAAGCCGAAAAAACTGCAAAAAGTTCCAAAATAAAATTTTCTGAATTAATTAATCAACAGTCAAAAACAAATGAAAGCAAAGAAACTTTATTCCCAAAAGAAATTGAAGGAATGGAAGCAATTGAAGCTGCTCTTTATTTAAGGGATCAGGCTGAACTTGCAAGTAATCAACTGTCCGCCGAATTAACCATGGACAATTTGATGATTTTCAAGGATAAAATCCGTCAATTTTTAACCTTTGTGGCAAAAAATAATTTCCAGGTAAAAACAACAACTCTTATAAACCGAAGAACTAAACAACCTGTAAAAAGATCCCCTCTTCCAATTTTTTCATCTTACGAAATACCTGCACAGGTTGTAACAAAAACCAGCTTTAATATTATTGACGAAAAACTTGATCAATTAACCAGAGATATGCTGGAACTTCAACAAACAAAGGACAATCTAAAACTTTTAGAGGAAATTAATGAAATTAAAGGCATGATTATTAACTTGCTTGATTAACAAATCCTAGGGTATACTAAAAAATACTAAAATGAAAATTTTATAAGGTAATATATAAATGAGTGATATTTTTGAAAGTGATATAGATGATGAAGCGGAAAACCTTTCTGCTTTAGAAGATAATGATACTGACGTAACCGAAAGCGAAAATTTAGTTTTTGATTACCCTCTTTACAACCTCAAATTAGCCTATTCCAGCGAAACTTTGTATGCAAAAGCTCCAGATAAATTAAATATTAAAACTGGTGATTATGTAATTGCTCCAACCCGCTACGGAAAAGATATGGCTCAGGTTCTTGGAACTTCTAAAAAGCCAATCGGAATTAAACAGGCTGATATTGTAACAATTGATCGAAAAGCTAATGACAACGATCTTAAAAAACTTAACGACCTTAAGCAAAAAGAAAAAAATGCCTTCAAGGTTTTTAAAGAAAAAGTGGCAATCCATAAATTGGATATGAAGTTGATTGAAACTCACTTTTTATTTGATGAACCAAAAGCTTTATTTTTCTTTAGCTCAGATAATCGTGTAGATTTTAGGGAACTGGTAAAAGACCTAGTTTCTGTATTTAAAATCAGAATTGAATTAAGACAGATTGGGGTTAGAGATGAATCTAGAATTACCGGTGGTTTGGGAGTTTGCGGACGACCTTTCTGCTGCCACGGAGTTTCTGACAAATTAAGACCAGTTTCTATTAAGATGGCAAAAGATCAGAATCTTTCTTTGAATTCCATGAAAATTTCCGGTCAATGTGGACGACTTTTGTGCTGCCTTTCTTATGAATACGATTGGTATAATGAAGCCAGAAAAAAATTACCATCTGAAGGGCTTAGAATCTTCTATGATGGAACAGACTTTAAAATTACCGAAGTAAATCCTTTGACTTCAATGGTAAAAATGATGGGAGAAGACGGCCGTTTACTGGAAGTTAATGCAAAACGTTTTTACAAAGATAATAATAGGTGGAAAATTAACTAAAAGTTAGAAAAAAAATAACAGAATAAGTGGTATACTATAAATATTGGGAGAAGAGAATATGGTTTATATAAAAAGATGGCTTGATTATTACGAAGAACTATTTCCTTTGGAACCAAATCAAGTTGAGTTTTTACAAGGTCTGTGTGATAAATTTCCTAGTCCAGCAAAATTTTTAAGTGTTGAAGCAGGAACTGCCCTTCTTTCAAGACAAATGGCAGAAGCAAACAACGAAGTTACAGTAACCGATACCTATACAGAATTTATTTCTTTATTAAATTCCCAGCAGACAAAAATAACAAACAAAATCCACGCCTTTAACCTTCCACCAATGGATATTGTCCGCTATTTGGGTAAAAATTTTTACAATGTAATTTATTGCGGAGACTACCGCTTAATTTTTATAAAAGATAAAGCTCAGGTACAAAAACTTTTATTTGATTCAAAAATGCTGCTTTCGGACGGTGGATACATTGTTTTAGATTTAATAAACTTTTCAAAATATGATTTTTCTGGACCAAGAATTGATTTAGCAGTTCAAAAATCAGATAGAGTACAACTTTATTCACATATCTTAAAAGATGCCAGCACCTTAAAATACACCTTAAATCAACAGGTAGTTACAATGGACGGACAGAGTATAGACGAAGTAAAAAATGAACCTATAACTCCTATAAGTCTTGAAACTTTTAAGAGAACCGCAGAAATTGCAAAATTTTCTTCAATCGAATTTTACAGCGATTACTATGGAAATCCATTAAAAGAGAATTCAGATAAAATTATCTGTGTTCTCAAAAAATAATTTTTTTTACTTTTTATTTTGATTTTAGAAAAGAGGATAGTTACCAGCCTAAGGAACTATCCTTTTTTTTATGCCAAATTCCTTAAACTTGTAAATAAGCCCTAATTTCACTAAAATATAATTTATGAAAGCTAGTAAATCTATTATTTGGACATTGCGTGACGCTCCAAACGACGCAGTAATTGCCAGCCATCAGCTTATGATGCGTTCTGGTATGATTCGTAAACTCGGAAACGGTCTTTATGCTTATATGCCAATCGGCTACCGTTCTTTAATGAAAGTAGAAAAAATTATCCGCGAAGAACTTGATAAAGCAGGTCTTCTTGAAATAAAACCGACAGTAATTCAGCCGGGAGATCTTTGGCGTGAATCTGGACGCTGGGACAAAATGTCTGGAGAAATGCTCACAGCACAAAATCGTCAGGGACAGGACATGGTTGTTTCTCCAACAGCCGAAGAAGCTTTTACAGCCCTTGTAAGAGAAGGTATTTCTTCTTACAAACAGTTACCTTTTACCCTTTATCAGATTAATACAAAGTACCGCGATGAAATTCGTCCTCGTTACGGTGTAATGCGCGGCCGTGAATTCACAATGATGGACGCTTATTCTTTTGATAAAGACCAGGCAGATTTGGATGCTTCTTATGATAATGTTGCAGCCGCTTACCGTCGTATTTTCAAACGCATGGGACTTAAAACAATCTCTGTAAAAGCAGATACAGGTTCAATGGGTGGTTCAGGATCTGAAGAATTCATGGTAGAAAGTCCAGTTGGCGACGATACCCTTCTTCTTTGTCCAAATTGTTCATACGCCGCAAACGTAGAAAAAGCTGCCTGCCAGAAAGAAGTTCCACTTGATAATAATGGAAAGCCACAGGTTAAAACTGATTTACCAGTAGAAGAAGTTGCAACTCCAAATGTATTCAGTATTGAAGATATGGAAAAATTCTTTAATGCTAAAGCTACAACCTTCCTTAAGGCTTTAATCTACAAGGTATATAACTGCGGAATTGATCTTTCTAAAAATGAATTCTACAAAAATGCAGAAAAAGTTACCGAAGGTGGCGTAACTTACATTCCAGAAACTTATTTCTGTGTTTTAATCCGCGGTGACTTAGATGTAAACGAAACAAAACTTGCTGCAGTATTAAAAGCTTCTGGTGCAGAACTTGCAAATGATGAAGACGTATTAAAATATTCTGGCGCTCCACACGGATTTGTTGGCCCAATAGGACTTAAAATTCCTGTTCTTGCTGATGACTCTACAATTGATATGCATGACTGTGTAGCAGGAAGTGGAAAAGAAGGCTATCACATTAAACACGTAGAACCAGGTCGTGATTTTACTCCATTTATGACAGCAGATGTTCGCACTTGTAAAGAAGGAGATAAATGTCCTGATTGTGGTGGAACTTTCTACATGAAAAAAGGAAATGAACTTGGCCACATCTTTAAGCTTGGTTCAAAATATACAAAATCAATGAATGTAACTTACCTTGATATGAGCGGAAAACCAGTTACACCTCTTATGGGTTGTTATGGAATTGGTGTTGACCGTACCTTAGCTTCAATTATCGAAGGACATCATGATGATAAGGGAATTATTTGGCCTATGACAGTTGCTCCTTACCAGGTTTCAATTGTTCCAATCCAGTACAAAGGTCAGATGCAGGAAGTTGCAGACAAACTTTACGACGAACTTACAAAAGCAGGAATTGAAGTATTCCTTGATGACAGAAATGAACGTCCTGGAGTTAAATTTGCCGATTCAGAACTTATTGGTTTCCCAGTAAGAATTGTTGTTGGCGATAAAAATCTTCCAAACGTAGAAGTAAAAATCAGAGATGCCGAAAATGCAGAAATGCTTCCTGTAAGCGAAGTTGCAAAAAAAGTTGAAGACTTTGTAAAAGAAGAACTCAATAAATTAAACGCATAAAAGAATTATTTCTTTTGTAAACGCAAATTGCCTTTTTTACTGACAGTTTGCGTTTTTTTTTGCTGTTTATACAATATAATAAAATATGAGGGGAATAAAATGAAAAAAATACCTTTACTGATTCTTGTAATTACACTTTTTACTGCAAATATTTTTGCTATGCCTGGATTTGAATCTTTCATTCAAGATAATTCCGGAGAATACGTTTATTACAAAGACAATACTTTTACCAGGGAAAGTTATATTGGAATCCTTTATTACGACGATTCCACTCTACAATTGCGCTATGCCGCTCCAAAAAGTAAAAAAGATAACCTGCCCGAAAAACAAATTGCTCTTTTAGTTTCAATCGATCCAGAAAAAGATTACCTGGAAATGACTGGAGAAAGAATTCTTACTACAATTCTTCCAAACAAAGAAGATACCGATATAGTAAATTATCTTCATGACATTCTTTATGAATTCCATTCCCGACGTTCAAAAGAAGAAGTGATTAGTAAAAGAGATTATTCTGTTTCTCAGGATTATCCACAGTTTGGAGACAATGTTTCCATCACTTATGATGCAAGTGTTCCAATTTTTAACATTAAAGAGATTATCAACGGAAATGGAGAAAAGGTTTTTCAATTGGCTACCTTTGGACAATTAACATCTTCTCAAGATCAGTCTTTTGATAAATTTTATGGATTTCCAGAAGAATCTTCTACTATAAGTACAAATCTAAATATTCTTCCTCAGATAAAGAGTAAAAAAAATAAAGGTCTTAAAAATCACAAAGTGCATTATGATAAACAGACTTTAGTTCTTGATGAAAACTGGGAACAGAAAATGGAAAATTTCTGGCTTCTTGGCGATGATTCAATGATTACCCTTTCGCAGATTCCCGCTATGACCCAAGATAGAATAAAAAATGAAATCTTCCTTTTAAGAAAATTTTTCCAGAGCAGAGATTATTCTTATGTTGATTTATTATCTGCAGAGATATCTTATGCCGAAAGAAAGTACCAGTATAAATTAACAAGCAGAGTTTTCCAGTCTGATTCAGAAACTTATGTCTGGACTGTAAAACTCCTTACTTCTTTGCAGCCTAAAAAGGGATTTATTGCAGAAAACAGTACCGCTTTTAATTACTTTGCAATTTCTACTTATCAGCAGGCCTACGAAGAAAATCCAGCTTACTTTGATAAAATCGTAAAAAATTACAAATCAAATTAAGTTTTTAGAAAGAACCACGAGATAGAGGCGAACCAATCCAAATACCTTCACTAAGATATGGAACAACTTCGCCTTCTATTAAAAACTGAACACTGCTGACAGTTGAAAAAGCTGTGGCGGTGTAAACAATCTGCATAAGTTGATTTCTATAACCATCAACCCCGTAAGAGTTCACCATAAAATCTTCGTTAAAACTTAAATAAGCAACACCATCAGAAACTCGGGCACTCAAAAGTTTACTTCCTTGAGGAATTAAGGTCATACAATCTTTTTCTTCTCTTTTTGAAGTGTCTGGCCCCTGTAATAAAAGATTTATTGAAGTTACCAAAGGGGAATCATTTTTTGCCACAGATTTTTTTACAATCTTTCTGATAACACTGCCATCTGGATCTACATAAACAAAACAAACCTGTAATTCTGTTTTTGCAGAAACTTTCTTTTCTTCTTTTGGCTTTTCTACTGTCTTTTCTACATTTTTCTCTTCTTTTGCTTCCTGCTTGATTTCCTGGGCTTCCTTTTGCTCTGGAAGGGTTTCTTCCTCTACTTGAGGGGAAAGTGGCTCAGAAGAGCTTTGTGAGTCTTCTAGAGGGGAATTTTCTTTCTGTGGAGTAAGAAGCTTAAGAGTTACAGTGTCATTAACACTTTCATTACTATCTTTTTGAGGTAATACTTCATGTTTTTCTACAAATTCTGGAGTTGAACCAAAAATTTTGTCAAAAAACTTTGTTACTTTTAGATTGGAAATTATGGTATCTTTGTTTACCATAAAAATAATTAAAATCAACAATAAACATAAAGCTACGAGAGCAAAGCCTAATAAGTTGCTATTCTTTTTCTTTTTTGATTTTTTGTTTGCCATACTTTTATTATCGGTACTTTTAACCCCTAGTCTTTAGGATTGGTGACTGTTAAATAAAAAAAATCGCCAGTTAATATTTGCGGGGAAAAGTAACTGACGATTTTGTTTAAGCTAAAATCTTTTTATTTTGCTAAATATTCATTGATTGCAGCGGCAGCCTTACGACCTTCACCCATAGCAAGAATAACAGTAGCGGCTCCAAGAACGATATCTCCACCTGCCCAAACTTTTGTATGAGAAGTAGCCTGATTTTCATCAACTGTGATATGTCCTTTTTTATCTGCGTTTAAGCCAGGAGTTGTCTGAACTAAGAGTGGATTTGATCCATTTCCAAGAGCAACAATCATAGCATCACATTCAACATCATGTTCTGAACCTGGAATTGCAATTGGAGAACGGCGGCCTGATTCATCTGGTTCACCTAATTCATAAGAAAGACAGCGAACTCCACGAACTTTTCCTTCTTCATCTCCTAAAACTTCAACAGGATTTTCAAGGAAGCGGAAATTTACACCTTCTTCTTCGGCATGAGCGATTTCTTCAAGACGGGCTGGCATTTCTGCACGTGTACGGCGGTAAACAATATCAACCTGTTCTGCACCTAAACGGTAAGCCATACGAGCGGCATCCATTGCAACGTTACCTGCACCACAAACTACAACATGTTTTGCTTCGTAAATTGGAGTTGCGGCATGTTCTTTATCGTAACCTTTCATAAGGTTTGCACGAGTAAGATATTCATTTGCAGAGAAAACACCAATTAAATTTTCACCTGGAATATTTAAGAATTTTGGAAGACCTGCACCAGTTCCAACAAAGGCAGCATCAAATTTCTTTTCTGTTAAAAGCTGTTCCAAAGTATTTGTACGACCAACAAGGAAGTTTAATTCAAACTTAACACCCATTTTTTCAAGGTTTTTAATTTCTGTTTGAACTATATCTTTTGGAAGACGGAATTCAGGAATACCGTACATCATTACACCACCGGCCTTATGGAAAGCTTCAAAAACTGTAACTTCATGACCTGCACGGGCACAATCAGCGGCAACAGTTAAACCTGCAGGACCGGCACCAATAATTGCAACTTTTTTTCCTGTAGCAGGAGCAATCTGAGGTAAATCAACTTTACCATTTTCGCGTTCCCAGTCAGCAACAAAGCGTTCAAGGCGTCCAATAGAAACTGATTTTTCTGCACTCTTCCAGATTCTACCTACAGTACATTTTTCCTGGCACTGTTTTTCCTGAGGACAAACACGTCCACAAATTGCAGGAAGTAAACTTGTTTCTTTAATTGTATCAATAGCGCCCTTAAAATCACCTTTGGCAATTGATCCAATAAAAGATGGAATATTAATATTTACTGGACAACCTTCCATACAGAATGGTTTTCCGCACTGTAAACAACGATTTGCTTCTACAATTGCCTGTTCTGCTGTGTATCCAAGGGCAACTTCTTTCATTTCGCGTTTGCGGGTATTTGGATCACGGGTAGGCATTTCCATCTGAGGAATAGAATTACGGTCTTTTGGAGTAAGTTTTCCGTTAGTTTTCAGGATTTCCTGGATTTTATCATATTGTTCTTTTACATCGATAGACATTTTAAAAGCTCCTATTTGCTGACTTATTTTGATAAGGCTTCTGCTTGAGCCATCATACGACACTTATGATCATCAGCCTGTTCACGAGCCTTAAATGATTTCATACGCATCATCATATTATCCCAGTCAACTTGATGAGCATCAAATTCTGGACCATCAACACAAACGAACTTTGTCTGGCCGCCGATAGACACACGACAACCACCACACATACCAGTTCCATCAATCATAATTGTATTTAAAGAAACTGTTGTTTTAATTCCATATTCTTTAGTTGTAAGAGCACAGAATTTCATCATGATTGGAGGACCAATTGCAATAACTTCTGCAGGTGGACACTGACTTTCGCACATTTCTTTTACAGGAATTGTAGAAACTCCTTTACGACCGGCAGAACCATCATCTGTCATAATGATTACTTCGTCGGCTATAGCCTTCATTTCTTCTTCGTAAATAATTAAATCTTTTGTACGGGCGGCAATTACCATTACAACTTTATTTCCGGCAGCCTTGTGAGCCTGAACGATTGGATAACAAGGTGCAACACCAAATCCACCACCAACAACAAGAACAGGACGGTCATATTTTTCAATTACAGAAGGATTTCCTAATGGTCCTAAAATTGCAGGAAGACAATCACCTTCATTTTTTAGTGAAAGCTTAAAAGTAGAGGCCCCAACTGGCTGAAATGCTAAAGCAATCCAACCTTCTTCTGCATTGCCATCTGCAATTGTTAATGGGATTCGTTCACCAAATTCTTCTTCAACCTGAACGATAACAAACTGGCCAGCTTTTCTATTTCTTGCGATTTCTGGAGCATTTACTCTCATATAGAAAACGTTGGAAGAAAGCTGTTTCTTTTCGATAATTTTAAACATCTTATGCCCTTCTTAAAAAACGTAGATTTCTTATTTTACTAAAAGTATAAGATGTCGTCAATTTTAAAAACGAAAAGCCGTCTCCTACCATTTACTGATAAAAGACGGCTTTATCTTACTTAGAAAAGTATTTCTAGAATCCCATTATAAATGTTACAAAGGCACCAAAACCGGCTGCTCTAAAACTACTTGTAAAATTAGATGACTGGAAAGAAACACCTGTATCTAATTCTATAAATCTAACATTTGCAACAAATACAAGCTGCTGTTTAAAAATCTGATCTGTATATTCTGAAGAAATAGAAGTCTTAATAATATCAAAGAGACTTACAGTTGCCCCAAGATAATATTCTGGATATACCAGAGCTTCTCCTTCTACATCAGAGAAAGGATTTTTTACAGCAAAACCAAAAAGACCTTTAAGATTTAACAAACTTCCAAGTGGCTGAATTGCAGCAGAAGCATTAAGTTTGAATGGACGGTTGATTTTATAATCTGTACTATTCCACTCTCCACTTGTAAATTGAAAAGCCTGATTTTCACTAGAAGATTCACCGCTAGTTAAAGCCTGTATATTTGTAACATAATGCATACTTACAGTAGACTGATTAGCATAGGCAAAACGTCCAGGAACAATTGGCATTCTTATATAACCTGTAAGGTCAACAAAATCAAAGAGTCGGTAAGTTACAGAACCGCCAAGGTCAAAACCAAAGGAATGAAGAAGATTAGCTGTTATCTGACTTACATCCTGATTATCCAGGCTAGCGTTGGCATATACATTGACAGCTCCATTTACATCAGCTATAACATCTCCATCTTCTGTGTTTTGGAAAGAAACTCCAATTCCATTTGAAAAGACATGAGCAACTGGCATAAACAGTGTAGGTACAATA
Organism: Treponema sp.; assembly: GCA_024682655.1. Classification (GTDB taxonomy): domain Bacteria; phylum Spirochaetota; class Spirochaetia; order Treponematales; family Treponemataceae; genus Treponema_D. Next base: position 27,030 of record JAIKYZ010000110.1, on the reverse strand, counting down.
GTTACATCAAAATCTTTTACAGGGAAAGAAACTTTTGCTTCAGTATAAGCGAATATATCGCCAGAAACTTTACCTTCAACTTTTATTTCTTCACCAAGTTCATTTCCTGTACAAATGAATTCAAAAAGATCCTTAGATATTCCAAATGTTCCGCTTCCTTCAAGTCCGTTTTTGATACATATATCGCAAATTGGCAGATAAAGGTTAGTAGAAATACTTGGATTTACAGCAAAAGACATATTAAATCCACTTTCCGGCATCTTGCTGGCCATTTCGCTTAAATCAATTACCAAATCTTCTTTTAGATAATCAAAGATAGCAAAAGTATTATTAGAAAGACCTGCAGGAACATCAATCACCACTTCAAAGATTCTATTTGAGAAAAAATTAGCAAAAACTGAGCTGGATAAGGCTGCAGTTATAAATAATATCGAAAGAAACTTTTTCATTAGTTGCCTCCTGCTTCGTAAACTGTGATAGCCTTGTCGCCATTAGTCTTTAAAGAAAGATTAATATGAGCGCCAATCTTCATAGTTCGAGGAATCTTAAATACGGTTCCGCTATCAATATTAATTTTAACCTCTGGTCTACATGGATACTGCAAAAGACTTTCTACAGCATCATCGCTTAAAACCAAAGTATCTTCACTAAGATTATAAGTATTTCCACCATCATTCAAATTGATATAAAGTTTCATAGATGGATCTGAATAAAATGGTTTATCGGTAATTGCATAAGAAAGTTTTACTTCTTCAATTGCTTCAAGCCATTCCTGCATTTCTCCCAAATCTGGAGCCGAAGTTCTTCCAAATATATCTCCACCATTGTTATTAGTAAGAGCAAGTAAATCAAATGAAATATCATCTGTTGTAGTTACTTTAAGTGGAAGAGCAATAACAGCATTAATTGCAATTTCTGAAGAAGATGATGTAGAATTTTCTAAAGCATCTTTGGTAATTGTAATATAATCATCACCACTAGAAGAAGCTAACTGTAAGTCATAATCAACAAAGACAAAACTATCATCTGTTGCATTTACATCATAAGAAAGAGGTGCAAAATCAGCTTTGGCACTGCAGTCATAATTTGAAATATCTTTTATTACAACCCCGTCAGAATTTTTTGCATAATCTGGCATTGAATCTACAAATTCAAAACCATTGCCTTCACTGTTAGCCAAAGTAACTTCACCACCTGCGGCAGTTACCTGTGTAATAGTTCCATCCTCTGCCTGAGTAGCATAGTAAGCCTTTAAGCTACCGTCAAAACAAAGTTCATCAAGCAAAGAAAGTTCTGGTTTTACAATGTAAAGATAAACTGGAAGACTGTCGATTTTGAATTTTCCTGAGAAAGAATTATCGCCCAAAGTAGATTCAAAAGAACTGAAAAGACTAACAATATTCATTCCTGTAGAAATCTGCTGACTTTGAGCAGGAGCGGCATTTTCAGTTTTGATTTTCATTTCTGACCAGTCAAGGACAGGTTCAAGTTCAACAGCGATTGTATAAGTCTCACCAACTTCTACATTTGTAATTGTAAACTGATTTGGATTAGAAGAATCGGCACCTGGTAAAGCAATTGTTGCAGAGAAATCAATTGAATCATACTGACCAGCTTCACTTCCCAATACAATTTCACGATTTGTACTTGTAATTGTTAATTCCTCGTCAGTTTTTCCACCTGCAAGTGTACTTACTTTATTTGAAAGGCCAAAGAAATCACAATTAGTAGTAAAAGTAACTGTATTTCCATCAGGTAATGAGTTTGTGTACTTTCCTTTAAGTCCACATTTTGCAAATAAAATTGAGTAAATATAATTCATCATTCCTGAAGGAAGCTCATTACTTGAACTGATTGTTGGTGTAAAGCCTTCGCTTGAAATTTCTGCAGTCAAAGAAGAAATTGTTGTAATTGCAGCCTGCATACTTACTGTCATTTCTTCTTCAAAATTAATTGTGGCATTTGAAAGGGAAGCCTTAATTGTAGGAGTTACAGTAATATCTTCTGGAAGTAAAGTTTTGCCATCAAGAGAAATTGTTTTAGCATTATTAGAACTTCCAAGTGTATCATCAGTAATTTCAAGACCACCGCTAGTAGCAATTTGGTACTCTACAGTAAGTCCTGACCAGCTGTCTGGAGTAGTAAGGCTAACATTTAAATCTCCTTCCCCAACGGTACAAGATTTATAACCTAAAGAAGAGCCCTGTTCAATTGTAAAGGCATCCACAGTGATATTAACAGCACCAGAGTCGACTGTAACACCTACAGCTTCCTTAATCTGTGAGTCAGAAGACATAGCTCCTGCATAAACGGCACCTTGGCAAGCAGAGAATTTAATCTTCATGCCAGTTTTTGTAACTGTTTTGCCTGACATATCCAAGCTTGTAGAACCATTAGAGAAAGTACCCTCTACTGTAGATGAATCTGCAAAAGTAAGAGTAACTGTTGTACCATCTGTAATTGTATAAGAAGGAGCTTGACTGATTGTCATATAACCTGACTCATATTCAATGGAAGTAAAATCTGTTCCTGATTGACCATTATCTATTGCATAAGAAATTGCAGCGTCACTTGTTGTAACACTACCAAGAATAGTAACACCCGCATTAATTGCATCATTGATAGAATCCAAATCTAAAGCCTGACTATGTGGTTGGGTCAAAGAAGATGGGACTGTCATTGATTGACTAAAGGACATATTTGAAATCTGTCCAGAAAGATCCAGAGAATCAAAATATGAAGAAAAGTCAATTGGAATTGATGTAATAGGCATTTGTAATAAAAACTGCTGAAGAGTTTCGTCGCCATCTGGGCAATAATCTAAAACTTCAGCACCTTCGACAGAAGCAAATAACTCACTTGGCTTGAAATTTTCTGAAAGACTGTCGTTTTCTACATCTCCAATACTAAAATTATATTCAGCATCAGTTTTTACAGAAACTTTCTTTGGAATCTCAAGTGAACAAGCTAAAAAAGCTGTCGCTGTGATAACTGAAAAAATTACGATATTAAATCTTTTCATAAAGTACCTCCATTATACTGGTAAGTATTTTTTCCCTAATAGAGTATAAAACTCTTTTTGGGTATAGCAAGATAAAATTTCATTCATAATAGAAATCTTATTTTTGATTAAAGAAGGCTGCAAATGGATTATAAGTTGTTCCATCGTCCCCTTTATCATTGCCACGACCATTTTGAACTTTTACAGAGCCCTTATCTGAATGGAAATTATTTCCAGACTTTTTAATAACAACTCTTTTTACAGTCTTATTAGCGCCACTTCCTTCTGAACTAGAATCTCTGTGGATTGTAGACTTCTGTCCAGTACCTGCACGGCTAGCGGCATCACTCTTTAATGAAAGTCCAATTCGACGTCTATCACGGTCCAACTGAATAATTGTAAATTCAAAAATATCTCCAACTTTTACAACATCCATTGGATTTTCTACATAATTGTCTGACATTTCACTAAGATGAACAAGACCTGTTTCATGTAAACCAATATCAACAAAAGCACCAAAATCTACTACGTTTTTGATTTTTCCAGTAACTTTCATACCTTCTTTTAAGTCTTCAAATTCAAGAACACCTTTCTGCATGATTGGAGCTGGATAACCATCACGTGGGTCACGATTAGGCTTTTGTAATTCGTCTACTATATCTTTTACTGTAGATTCACTGAGTTTATATTTTTCTGCAATCTTCTTGATTAAATCTGCAGGAACTTTTTCGCCTTTTTGGATTAAAGGAAGAACTTCGCGGGCTGCATCATAATTTTCTGGGTGAACCCAAGTATTATCCAAAGGATCCTGACTTTCTGCAATTTTTAAGAAACCTGCACACTGTTCAAAAGCCTTAGGGCCAAGGCCTGGAACATTTTTAAGATCTTCACGACTCTTAATTTTTCCATTTGCTTCTCTATAAGCTATGATTTTTTTTGCAGTAGAAATATTAATTCCAGAAACATACTTTAATAACATGTAAGAAGCGGTATTTAAATTTACCCCAACATTATTTACAACTGAACTTACAACTTCGTCCAACTGTTCTGCAAGTTTTTTCTGATTAACGTCATGCTGGTAAAGTCCAACACCAATTGCTTTTGGATCGATTTTTACAAGTTCGGCCAGAGGATCCTGAAGACGGCGGCCCATTGAAATTGCACCACGAACCATTACGTCTAAGTCCGGGAATTCTTCGGTTGCCACAGGAGATGCAGAATAAACAGAAGCACCTGATTCATCTACAACTGTATATTTTACGTCAGAATCTGAATAATTTTCGCTCAAAACCTTAGAAACAATGGCCTGAACTTCGTGACTTCCTGTACCGTTTCCTACGGCAAGTACCTGAATGTCATATTTTTTGATTGCCTGATTAATTGCATCATAAGAACCCTGAGGATCCTGTTCCTGGAAAATCTTAAAAAATCCAAGATATTTACCAGTTTCGTCCAAAGCGGCACATTTAGTTCCGTTACGATAACCTGGATCTACACCTAAAACACGACTTCCTTTAATTGGCTGAGTCATCAAAAGATTTTTTAAGTTTTCGCTAAATACACCAATTCCGTGTTCATCTGCCTGATCTGATTCATCACTGCGGATTTCGCGAACAACGGCAGGAGATAAAAGTCTTACAAGACCATCTTCAATTGCATCTGAATGATATTTATTGTTAATTTCATAAGATTTCTGCAAAAGTTTTACGGCTTCGTCCACATCAACATCAATTGTAACCTGTAAAGCACCTTCTCTTTCGGCACGGTTGATAGCAAGAATTCTATGAGCTTTTACCTGATTTAATGGTTCTTTATAATCCCAGTACATCTGGTAAGTAGAAAGTTTTTGAGCTTCTTCTTCTGACTGACCTTCTGGAACAATACCCTTTGTAATAATATTTCCAGTCTTCATATAAAGATTGTGAACTCTTTCTCGGTTACCGCTTTCCTGACTAACTCTTTCGGCAATAATATCCTGGGCACCGGCAAGAGCATCTGCAGCACTTTCAACATTCAAAGCAGAATCTTCATTATCTGTTTTGATATATTTTTCGGCTTCTTTTTCGATTTCAGAGTCATTCATTTTAAGCATAGCATCGGCAAGACCTTCAAGACCTTTTTCGGCTGCAAGCATACCACGAGTCTTCTTCTTTTTCTTGAATGGAGCATATAAATCTTCCAGAGCTGTCAAAGTTGTAGCAGACATAATTGCCTGGTAAAGGCTGTCGGTTAATTTTCCCTGGCCAAAAATACCACGGAGAATTTCAAGACGTCTTTCTTCAAGATTTTTATATGATTTAAAAAGGTGATCACAATCACGAACCTGAACTTCATCCAGATTTCCAGTCTTATCTTTACGATAGCGGCTAATAAAAGCAATTGTACAACCTTCGTCAAAAAGGCTGATAACTGCACTTACTTGCTGAATTTTAATATTCAATTCTTCAGCAATTTTTTTCATAATTTCCACTTCATTTACTGTAAGTGAATCAATTTTTTCCTGTGTAAGTTCCATAATTTTGCTGCACCAAGGGTGCTTATCCTTAAAAAAATTTTGTTCTAGTATTTTATGGAAAAAGAATGAGACTGTAAATAGAAATTAAATCTGCCTTAACAAAAAAAATTAGGCTTCGTCAGTAGAGATTTCTTCCAAACCATCAAGATTTGAACCAACTTTGTTAAAAATCTGATCAAGAAGATTTTTACAACTAGCGGCCATCAACTGATAAATATTTGGAATTAAAAGTTGCTTTATTCTTAAATCAAGACCATTAGCACCAGTAGACGAAGTAAAAGCAAAAATGTAGAGAACTTCTCCCTGAAGTGGTCGTTCCATAATTAATACCGCATCAGATCTAAACATAAATCCGCGGATATTAAAGTGGAAGTCTGCTACTTTTTCGTAAAGCTGAGTTTGAAGTCTTCCTTCTGGGTAAACAAAAGAAAAATGGCTTAAACTTATATCTTGTAAAACACCTGTATTTGCAGCTCCATTATAATTAAAGGAGAAGGTACAAGCTTTTGTACAAAGAGCACGAATGTTTTTACGTCTTCCCTGTGCCTGATTTGCATATAAGATTTTTTCTATTATTTCAAAATTCTGTTTTTTCTGGTATTCAAGCTGGATACATCCACAACTTAAACCCAAATCCATAAGATATCGTTTTTCCAGACGAACTTTTTCGTCTTTGGTTTGACGCTTTGTATATAAAACTCCAATACAAGCCTGATTATCATAGCGTTCAGTTATATTGCGAATAATATCTTCCCAACGCTGATCTGGAAGTTGAAAATCAATATTGAAGAAAAATATAACGTCATGGAAGATTGAAATTAAAATATCAAGTTTTCGTTGAATTGATACTTTTTTATCGTTTTCAATAAAATAGCACTCATAACCAAGAGCAAAGTAATCTTCAAGAAATGACTCTGGAATTAATGAGGTATCTGGTGTAATAAAAAAAGTTTTTCGACCTGTAACAATTTCTTTAAGTGAAATTCCCACTGATTAATCTCCTCTCTCTTCAGAATAAGATATTATCAAATTGATTAATAAATATCAAATAAAATGCTGTATTATATGATGTTCTACCATCTTTGTCTTTACAGCTACAATATAACTGCCAAACATAGAAGTGGCAACATCAAAAATAGTTGCAAAAGAACAAATAATTACGGCTGCAGGTTTTAAGAGCACGTAACTAGTTTCAAAGCCCTTTCCATATCTTGAGCAGAGAATTGTAAGTAAAACAAAAGCACCGCCAGAAGGAAGTCCCCCCAAAAGGAAAGATAATATAAATGAAAAACTTGAAATCAAAAGTATATCAGTAAATGGAATGCTTAATTTTGAATAAGAACGCCAGATAAAAATAAAGGCAATTACAGAAACTAAAGCAGAACCACCACGGGCAAAAATTGAAAACATTGGGAAAGTAAAGCCACCGCAGCGACGTCTAATTCCCAGAGATTCTTTACCATGTCTAATGCTTAATGGCAAATTTAAGTTTGTATCGCCAGAAACAAGTCCTAAAAGAATTGAAGAAATAGATGCATAAAGAACTTTATAAGGATGTGGATCATGACAAAGATATTTTAAGATTAAAGGATAAATAATTCCCACTACCAGAACAAAATCCACAGTAAACATAAGAATCATTGGAGTAAAAATTCCAGATGAAAGGATGTTTCTAAATTCAAAAGTCCAGTAACACATAATTGCAACCAGCATAACCGACATTAATTCGGTAAAGAAAACTGCAATATTGTAGAAAAGTTTAGAACAAGAATCTGCAAGAGTAAAAACTGGTCTAAAAGTAGATTCATCAGAAGAACTTTCCCAACCAATTAAAAAAGCAAAAACAAAAGATACCAGAAGGAAAGAACCTTCTTTTACTGCTTCAAATCCTGAATATGGGAAAAGAGAAAGCAGCATGGCTTTTACATCAAGGCTATCAAGAGTATTTGCAACATCAACTGTAATAGGAATACGTGGAAGTTTAACAATCAAAATTGAAAGAAGACCGAGTAAAGTCAAAAGCAAACTTGAAAGTACAATAAGAAGAATTGTCCAGATTAAAGTCTTTCCTAATAATTTAGAAGATCTTAATTTATTTATGGAAACAATTGCTGTAGAGAAAATTAGAGGGACAACAAGATAACGTCCTACTCTTATAAACAATTCTGTTAAAAACGAAATTATCTCTGCGCACTTTGCATTTTCCATAGGAAGAATAAAGGATGCGGCAAGACCAAATGCAATACCAATTAAATATTTAATCCAAACTTTCATATCTTTATAATTATAACACAGTGTGGAAGGACATTCCATACTGTGTTATAATAAGGCTATGTCTAATATTTTGTTAATTGGAAAAGATTTACCAGATGGCCTTGATTTTGCAGAAGGATTAGCACAAGGCGGAAATTTAATTTTTACAAGTCAAAAATCCGAAGCCGACAGCAGTCAGTTTGAATCGGAAGGGATTTTTACAACTAACTGGAATAAATCTTCATCGATTTCGGCACATTCTCTGATTATTAAAGCAGAAACAAAATTTACAAACACCGATAATATTATTTTTTACTTTGATTCCTCTTATTTTTGCAACCAATTTGAACTTGATAAAACAGAAGAAGTTACAGAAGCTACAGAAAATATGATTACTTCTTATTTATACAGCGCTGGAGAAGCCTTAAAAAGAATTAATCAGCGTAAAGAAAAAATCACTGTTACCTTTTTATTAAGAGAATATCCTTCAAAAGTAGATATTCTTTTAAATTCTAAGGGACAAAATCTTTTACCAGCCTCTGCAATTGTAAATATTGCCCAGCAGGCCTTTATTGCCCTTGCAGAAAATTTTTCAACAAATGTAAACGATAATGATTTTCTTTCGGTAATTCTTGCAAGATGTAATAATTCAAATGAACTTTACAAAAACGAAAAAGCAATTGCCCGCTGGTGTGTAGATTCTTTTAAAACTATTGCAAATCAAAAAAATAAACAGTCTGTAAAACATGCTGCAAACTGGAATAAAGTTGGCGCTAAAGTATCTACAGGTTTTGCCCTGTTTAGATAATCACCTTTAATAACCTACAAAATTACTCAAAAAAAAGGGAGATAGCTTATGAGAGATTTTTTTACAAACCATGTTTTAGTTGATTATTTATGCAGAATACTTGCAGCCTTTTTGTGTGGATTTTGTCTTGGCTACGAAAGAAAAGTTAGTCATCACGCAGTAGGTATAAGAACCCTTGTACTTATGTCGGTTACAGGAGCCCTTTTGAGTATTGTTTCCTGCAATATGGCAAATCTTGGAGTAAAAGGTGGAGATCCAACCAGAATTGCGGCAGGTGTTATAACCGGTATTGGTTTTATTGGTGGAGGAGCAATTCTTCGTCAGGGCTTTAATATCAGGGGAATTACAACAGCCGCAGTTATTTTTTCGGGCGCAGGTATAGGTTTGGCTTTTGGGGCCGGAGTTTATATTCCAACTTTTATTGTTTTTGCAATCATAATGATTTCTCTGGTAACTTTTCAAAAACTGGAGCACTTACTATTTCCTGCAGAAAACACAAAGATTTTCCACTTTACCTTTGATTCAAAAGACGTAAAAGAAGAAGAAATTAAAGAAATGATTCTTAATGAAGATATTGTAATCTTTGATACAGATATTGAATTTTCGCCAAAAGAAAATAAAACAATCATCAGTTATATGGTAAAAACCCCAAACGAAGTTGATTATGTAGAATTTGCAAAAAAACTAGAAGTTTTAGAGGGCTTTACTAATTTTAATATGACAAGAAAATAAAATGGCACAGTTCTTTTTTCCCCAGGCTCAGGAATTAAAAGCGGATAATTCAGAAACTTTACATTATCTGGGCTACAAAAAAATCGATATTCCGGAAGAAAAAATTTCTAAACTGGTAGAAGAATGCAGCAGTCAAATGCAGAAAATACTTCAACCAAGGGCCTGCTGGGAAACTTTTGATTTAAAAATAGAAAAAATAAATGAAGAAAAAACTCAGATTTCTTTTGCCGATTTATCTTTTGAATCTAAAGACCTGGGCCGCAACTTAAAAGACTGTAAAAAAGTTACTTTACTGGCCGCTACCATTGGACCCCAAGTCGATTCCCTTATCCGAAAAAATCAAATTCTTGATCCGGTAAAGGCTGCAATTTTTCAGGCCTGCGGCTCTATGTTTATTGAAGTTTTAATTGATATGCTGAACAAAAAAATAAAAGAAGAAGGACTTTCCCAAGGCTACACCTGTAAACCAAGATACAGCCCGGGCTATGGCGACCTTTCTCTGCAAATACAAAAAGATTTTTTCCGCCTCCTTCCCTGTTCAAAATTAGGACTGACTCTTATGGACACTTTGATTATGGCTCCAGAAAAATCAGTTACTGCCTTTATTGGTTTAAAAAGTACGTCCGGTCAAGGGACACTTCGTTCAAGCCCTTGACTCGGCCGTTTTGAGGGGTTTGTAATACCCCCTCAATAAAAGCCCCGCAAGAAATAAAATCTTCGTACAGGGCTTTTAGTGACTTTTGAAAAAATCAAATAAATCTACTTTAATAAAGAAGAACGATCTAATTTATCAAAACCATCTGTAAGCTTAATGGCAATTTTCTTTAATTTTTCCAAATCACCTTTTCTTGAACCTTCGATATTCATTGGCATTACAGGATCGTGTAAACTCATGCGGAGTAAAATCCAGCCTTTTACTTCTTCTGAATCAAAAGTAAGACGAATACCTTCATAAGATTCTGGCATATTGTAAGAAGCAGCTTCTGCACGTTTTTTGAATTCCTGCAAAACTGAATTTCCGTAAGATTTAAAATCTTCTGTGTTAATCTTAAATCTGTATTCGCCTTCTTCAACTAATGGAGGTAGTTTTTCGATTAAACTGTCTAATTTTTTACCTTCTTTTGCGGCTTTTGCAAGAGCAATAATAATTTTTACTGCAAGGAAAGCACCGTCATCAAGATAGTAGTTATCTTTTAAGGCACCGTGACCACTTGTTTCCATTGCCAGAGGAGCATCAATACCCTTGGCATTAAGTTCCTTCTGTTTATTGATTACATTTTTGTAACCGCGCATGTAACAAAGGTGTTTCATTCCCAAAACATCCTGGAGGAAATAAGTAAGTCTGTCTGAAGTTACAGAATCTGTAATAATTGTTCCGCCTTTATGCTGAGGAGCAAGAATTGCAGCAATCATAGCAATAATAGAATCACGATTAACTTCACTTCCGTCAGAAAGAACAGCACTCATACGATCAACATCGGTATCAAAAATCAAACCTAAATCTGCGTGATTTTTTACAACTGCTGATTGAATTGCGGCCATTGCTTCTTTATTTTCAGGGTTAGGAATATGATTTGGGAAGTGACCGTCTGGTTCCAAAAATTGACTTCCACTTGTATCTGCACCAAGAGGCCGTAAAATTTTATCTACAAAAAATCCTGAAGCACCGTTTCCACTATCAACTACAATGTGAAGACCTTTTAGAGGCTGTTCACCATCATTCAGGGCAAATTTAATTTTGCTCTTAAGATAATTTGCGTAGATTTCGATTAAATCACACTTTTGAGCATAATAATTTACAGAAATTGGATTTAATAATTTTGCAAGCGAAAGAATTTCTGTAATATCTTCGTGTTCAAGACCACCGTCAGAATCAAAAAATTTAATACCATTACGATTAAATGGAAGATGACTTGCGGTAATCATTGCGGAACCAGTAAAACTAGTTTCGTCAAAAACCAAAGACATAAACATAGCAGGAGTTGTAGCCAATCCACAGTCTACAACTTTAGCACCGGCACTTAAAATACCATAAGCAAGACCGTCTGCAATATCTGGACCGGAAATTCTTGAATCACGGCCAATACCAATTACAATTTCGTTTAAAGGAATATCTGTTTTTTTCTGAAGCCAGCTGACAAAAGCACAACCAATTTGCTTTGCAATTTCTGGAGTAAGATTAACATGCTCCCCTTCAACGCCTTCTAAAGCAACACCACGGATATCACTACCGTTCTGTAATTTTAAAATATCATTACTCATATTTGTATTTTACTCCCAATCAATTTTTTTTACATTAAGAAGAAATACCCAAACTATTCCATCAAAGCCTTGATATGACTTGTAAGAAGAGCTGCGGCCTTTTCGTGAGTTTTTTCACTTGGATGCCAGTCTGCAGCAATTCCATCAGCCATACTTTGATTTGCAAATCTAAGACAAGAAACTTCCTTATCTCCAGACTGATTTTTATATTCTTCTACTGCTTTTTCCAAAGCCGGATATAAATCGCCACCCATAATTCCTAAAGAACAAATAATTTTTGCCTTTGGATTTTTTTCTCTTAAATCTGTTAAAAATTCAACATAGGCAGCAGTATATTCATCAACTTTTTTTTGATTTCCTTTAGTGTAACTAGCATCGTTTGTACCAAGATTTACAACAAGAAAATCTGGCTGGAATAAAGAAAAATCCCATTCCCGACTCTGAGGAGATTTTCCATTTATAGAAGAAGACCAGGAATACCCCAATTTTGAATATTGTTTTGGAAGAACAGAAGAAGAATTTTTATTTCCATCACCAGAATAACCAGAAACAATTCCCCAGCCACTTATACTAACCATACTGTAATCTGCATCTAAGGCTTTTGCAGTTTTATAAGCGTAAGTCTTAGTATTATCTTCTGTAGAAGTTTTAAAATGATGTTCTTTTACTAAATCATCAACCCCATAACCACAAGTAATTGAATCTCCAACAAATTCAATTTTAAGATTTTTTGCAGGAGTTGGACTGATTTTTCCGTCAAGGTCAGTAGAAATTGATTTAATGGCAGCAATAGAGTTAGCACATTCAGATACTTTAAGAACCTGAACAATACCTTCAACTAAGTCATTACCATCAAAAATTGTATAAGTTGCTGCTCTTTTTGTGAGCATTTCGTCTAACATTCGCTGACCATTTACAAAAACAAGAAGGCGGGCTGCATTATCTTTATTTGAAGGATTTGCATTAGAATCACCCTGAAAACTTACATCAAGTCTTTTGGCAGAAACATTAAATTCTGCGCCGGTTGAAGAATAGCACATAAGTAAAAGATCTTTTTCGACAATAGAACGACCAAGAAGTTTTACATTTTCCGAAGTTGGTAAATAATCTTTAGTTTGAGTATTTACAGGACCCGTTACTTCTGGACTTGATTCAGAAGAAGTCTGAGTTTTTTCAGAAGTAATGGAATCTTTTGAAGATGAATCTGAAGTAGATGCACAAGAATAAAGGCCAAAATTAATAAGGCCAGCCAATAAAATAGTTAATAAAATCTTTGTCTTTTTCATAAAAGCTATTATATAGGCTTTAGATTTTTATTTCATTTAAATTGCAATTAGATTTTAAGATAATTTCTAATTTCCTGACAAATTTTTGCCATTTGCTCAGAATCATTTTCGAATACAAGAGTGGCAGCAGAATCTACAGGGCCAGCCTTACAAGCGGCGGCAAGAAAACGTAAATCATCGGCCTGTTTATCATAAGCCATACAGGAACTTTCGGCAGGAGCATAAGTTGAAGCTTTTGATAAGCGCTTTTGAGTTTGAACATTTAAAAGAAAATCCTGAAGTTCAAAAACCACACTTTTATTACTTGTATTTAAACAAACAATTTTTGGAGCAATAAGGGCGTGAGGGATTTTTGGGTTTACCACAGGGAATCGGTCGCAGGCAATTTGTTTAGCACTTTCGTAAGACATCTTGTGAAAATCAGAAAGGGAAAGAAAAATTATACCTGCACGGGAATCTTCCAAAAGTGGCTGTAAATCACCTTTTTTAAGATTAAGCCAGTTAGAATTTAAAAACCCTTTAGAAGACCATTCTTTGAGTAATTCTAATATTGAGCCCAGGCTAATTTCGTAATCCAGGGGAGTTTTGATAAAGGTATCAAAATCTTTGTAATCTTTTAAGGCCTGGATAAAAGTTGAATAACCTTCAGAACCCGAAAAAGATTCTACAAAACAAGAAAGAAATGAAATAAATTCTTTATCGTCTCCAGCGGCAATAAAAAAAGGATGATCAATATGACCATTAATTCTGCGAAGATATCGTTCAAGTTCAGCAAAATTGTTTGGATAACGGGGATTATATTTATTTTTTACAGGAAGATAAAAAGCAAGACCGTAATGATCTAACAAAAGAGGCAGAGCCTTATCTACCTGAGCCCCACTGGAATTTGGCAGGCGGGAAATTAAATCTTTTTCTACCAGCTGAGTGTAATTTTTTAAGAGCTGGCAGGATTGACCGTCCCAGGTAAAAACTAAATCGTATTTTCGGGCAGTTGATTTAGCAGAGGATTTTGTAACAGGAGGAATGGAAGAATATTCAAGTTTTAAGTTTGGATATTTTTGATCCAGTTCACTGGTAAAAGATTTTTCTAATTCCTGGGGTAAATTACAAAAAGCCACTTTAATTCTTTTTGATTTTTCTACCGAACAAGAAGAAATTAAAATTATCGAGAATAAAAGAATAAATGTAGAAAAAAATCTTAATGATTTAGCCTTTAATTTTGAAATAGACATGAAAACTAACTCCTTTTTTACATTTTACCCTGATTTTTATAAGAATTTAAGATAAAAATCAGGCTGCCCAATTTTTTTTTGATTTTTTAGGCAGCCTGAACTTTTACCTGAAGGTAATGGAGCAATTTTTAGTACAACAAAGCAGTCTGTAAACCAGTTTTTGTTCCATAACCAAGCATTACAGAGTTTGCTGTTCCATTAGACTTTTCTCCTACACCGATAGTGTAATTCAAAAGTTTTGTAGAAAGGGCTGTTGGAAGAGCCTGAACTTCCCAATATCCAGTAAACATATCTGAACTTACACCATTTACGAATGTATTTTCAATATCATCTGTATCATCTTCTGTTCCCATATCATTTGTTCCGAGGGCTACAGGCCATGCAACCTTTGCAAGACCAATTGCGCTTGAGTAGTAAGAAATGTATGGAACATAGCGAGTTTCTCCACCAGATGTAATAGGCTTAGAACTTGTTTCGATACTGATGTTTTCTCCTACAGAAAGGTAAGAGTCTACCATACATACAATAGGATTTGTATCTAAGTATGTTTCAAGGTAAGCATACTTGAGCTTGTTACCGGCACGGTAGTAAGCAATATGGATTCCACCAGCAGCATCTACGGCAAGGTCACAGTATTCTCCGGCGTAGTCAGAGTCGATTATGATTGTATCTGACCAGGTTGTTCCAGTTGGATCTGTGTTGTATTTGTATTTGAGGGCATTTCCACTGTTCCAGCAAACAACGGCAGTGCCGGCTCCTGTAACTCCAGTTGGGATTACTCCGACTGCGGCGTATTCACCAACATCTGAAGAATTGTCGATTATCTGGGCGTTTGCGGCAGAAAGATTACTTCTCGCGTAAATACCATAATCACTATCAAAATTAACAGTCCGATTCCAATTACTATATGTAGCTTCTCCATATCTAAATACTATCTGAGGTACACTTGAATCATAGTAAACTGTATACATTTTAGTTGTACTACTTCCAGAAGTTGCAATCTTAGGATTTTTAACACGCTCAGCATAGAATGTACCACTATTATCCTGACAACTTTCAAGGGCTACATTATTACCTCCCTGAGAATAAGCTCCTCCTACACCGCCATAATTAGTACCAGTAGTTCTATCAGCCAATGCATAAAACTTATAATTTGCATAATTATTATCTCTAATATTTCCGTTACCTGCACCTCCACTATCACCATTTTGAGCACTTGCATAAATATGGCCAGAAGAATCTACAGCGCAGGCTGTTCCATACCATTGAGACCAAGAAGTATCTAGCAACTCGTCACTACCACCCAGATTATAGCGTACAGTTTGTCCATCATTGTCATAAACAAATCCAACAGTTTGATTAGTATCTTTTCCAATTCTAAATGATGGATAGCGGATTGTAGAAACATCTGATACAACATCTTTCATCCCCCAAACATAAACGCTTCTGTCATCAGTAAGAGTGTTGTTGTTTATTCCGTTTGGTTCAAGGTTGTACTCTGCACTTGTGCTGTTTACATTGTTCAAAGAGGCAATTGTACTAACTGTAATATCGATAGCACCAGAAGTTGCTGTTGTTGGAACATCAAATGTTACATAATCGGAAGTAGAACCGGCAGTTACTGTTCCTACGCTTGTTCCGTTGAAATTAACACTTGTACTTGCTCCATTCAAATTGAAGCCGTAAAGCTTAAATCCTTCTTCACCACGAATTACCGGGTAAGAGCCATTTGCAGAACGGTTGAATACCGAAGTATTTGCAGAGTAAGCATCATCAAGACGGGTGCCTATCTTTGTAATATAAGGCACAACATCAATCTGATACATAGAAGTTTTTGAACTATCTTTAGTTGAAGTTTCACTTGTAGCCGAAGTCTTCTGATTGCTTCCAGAACCTTTATCTTTTGCGGTAATTTGGATTTGAACATCGGTTTTGGCTACGCTTGAGATTTTTGAGGTGTCAAAGTAGAAATCAAATGGTACTAAATCGTAATCATTTGAATCTGTTGTTTCTGTTCCAAAGGTTATACCCCATCCACTTAGAGTAGAACTTGTATCTGTTACTTCCTTAGTAGAAGACCAGGTTCCGTCATCGCCTCGTGTTGCAATTGTAAATGAAGTTTCTGAATTATAATCAGTAATTGTTGCTATAATTTCCTGCACAATTACGTTATCTTTTGCAACTCCATGAACTTTAATAATACCAGAAGTTTTAGGGTCGCTATCATAAAGGCCAGAAGTAGCCGTAAATGTAGCTGTTGGTAAATCTGCTGACAATTCAATATGTCCATTTGAAGTACTGTTATTGTACAAACTGTTGTCGCTTGCAGACTTCCAGTAGAATTCGTCTAATTCTACACTTGGAGCTACGCCATCAATTATTGCAATATTTACCGGTAAAATTATGCTTGCTTTATTACTATTTGTTCCTACAGTTTTACCTTCTGTATGATCCCAAATTGTAAAGGTAAGAGTCTGTTCTCCATCTACTACTTTTAAGGTGTTTATAAATTCTGTACTTGTAATAGAAATTGGGTAAATATTATAAGATTTACTATCATCATAACGTCCTAAAGTATCTGTAGAATGGCCAGCATCATTATTAGATGAATCTTTTAATATTGCAGGACTTGTAGTTTTTTCTGTAGAAGTAGAATCTTCTGTTTGAGTATAAGTATAGGTGTAAGAAAGATTATTATTTCCTCCTACAAGTTGTGGATAAACTATAAGATTTCCTTTTACTGTAAGTTTGTCTTCAACTTCAATTGATTCTACTTTTTTTGCTGCAAGATTTGTTTCAGAAAGTCCTGCTAAAACTGAATAGGTCTGACTTAAATCATCAATATATTCTGATTCATCAACTGAGCCATTTCCATTTTTATCTGTACCATAGCGAAGACCAACTAATCTAACAGGATTATTTTTTACTGTTCCGTCATAAGAGCTTTCGTAATAATTTCCTGACTTATCAAAAGCAACAAAGTGAATTGTAATAGGACCATCAAGAATGTTTGAAGAATCAATAGCACAGTTCCAGTCGTAAGTTGTACCATTTTTCTTAACCTGCTCTACCATCTGGTCGCCATCATCATAAGCAATTGAAGAGGCCTTAGTTGAATCATAAAGTCCTGTTGTACCACTTTCTCCTACACTGTTATCTACAATTTGAGCAAAGGCAAAGTAAACAGTATATTTTTTAGTTCCTGTATCATCAGAATCGGCAACCAGGTTATCGCTAAGGTAAAGTGTTGTATCGACAATATCTTCAATTCTGTAAATAACATTCTTGAACTTACAAAGTCCGCCAATTCTTACATTTGCAGGAAGGCTTGTAACTGTTAATTCATTTCCGTTTGCAAGTGTAGCTTCTGCAGAACGCCAGTACAAACCATCTTCTGATTTTGTAAAGGCTGAATTAATTGTTGTTACAGAAGAAGCTGTAGTAGCGGCTGTATAACGGTTAGAAGTTCCATCATCTCCACTATCAACCATTGGATCGATGAGATAAGTTGTGGTTGTTCCATTAACTGTTAAATCTCTTGTAAAGAATACTGCAAGACGTTCAAATCCACTCTGGCTGTTAGAACCAGAACTTGGCTCTTTAATACTTCCTTCAAGAGAATATGTTCCCTTGTATTGAGCAACTTCGTTATCAGTATTTGCATTTAGAGTAGAACAATCAAAAGTTGGCTTTTTATTATCATAATTAATTGAAATACTTTCTGTTGTAGCATTTGTAGAATCTTTTCCACCTTCTGTTGCTTCAATTGTATAAGTAAGATTTGCAAAGGCATCTGCTGTTGTAGAACCCACTGGAATATTAATTTTGTAGTTATAATATTCTTGACTTGTTGAATCTTCTGTCCAGGCAGCTGTTTCGTCCAATTTTGAAACATAGTCATGGCTTGTAATTGGTGTAGAAGCAGTAATATCAATCAAAGTTTTAGTATTACCATCAGAATCTGTGTAGACAATCTTACGGATACCACTTTCATCTGTAATTGAACCAGTAAGGAACCAGATTCCTTTTATATACATATCAGCTTTATATTTTTGGCTGGCAACAATAGTACCAGACGAAACACTACCGTCTGTACAAGGAATTCCACTTCCACTTGAAGTTTCGTACTGTACAAGAGTAAGTTCCTGTTCATTACCAATAAGAGGATTATCAGGGTCGATTGTAAAGTAAGAAATTACAGGTTCACTACATTTGTTTGTACTACTTACAGCGTAGGCCTTTACTGCAATAATTCTGTTTGAACCATCTTTTTTTTCGTTAAATTCCTTATTTTCGTTTAATACAAGATTCCAGCTTTGAACTGAACCAGAGGCTTTAATTGCCTTTGTAATATCCATTTTAGTTAAAACTTCTGGTATAGCACTTGAATCTGAAATAGAATAAGCAGTTACACCTTTATCAGAAATCAAAGTCTGTAATTCACTAGCCCATCCATCATCATCAAAAGTACTTCCGTCATAACTTGGATCAATCATTAACCAAACAGAGTCAACTTTATTTGTTGTAATTTCTGTAGAACCAGTTACACGAATAGTTCCACCTACGCCCTGTCCACTTTCTGGGTAAATAATTGAAATTGAAGGTTTATCTCCCTGTGGAATTACATTGAGCTGGAGTTTTGCTGTTTCTGAAATATTTCCTAAATTATCGCTGGTGTAAAGCCAGATATACATTGGAGTTTCAGTTTCATAATTATTGAATTCCTCATCGGATATTCCAAGTTTAGTCTGCATAATTGAATTCAAAGTTCCAAGATGATATACAGTTCCAGTTCCATCTTCTGTATTTTCATCTTCTTTATCATCAAAAGAAATTCTACAAGTTGAAGATGCACCTTTTACATAGTCTGTAATATCTGTAAAATCAGAAGCAGAAGGTTCGGAATCGGTTAGAGAAATTGCAAAATACCTCTGATTAACGGCAGACCCCTGGGCATCTGTCAAAGAAGCACGAACTTCAACTGAAACACTACCATAAACTTCTTCTGCTGTATCTGCAGAATGACTTGTATAAGTAATTACAGGTCCCGCATTATCAATTGTTGTCTGATAAGTTTTTGTTACCTCGCGCTTAGCATTATCCTGGGCTGTAATTTCCAAACTGGCAGAACCACTAGTCATTACAGAAGAATCATTGTTAATAATTATTTTCTTTATATAAAGTTTTGTTGGAATTGACTTTCCAGATGAATCGGTCAACTGATATGCTGTATTTCCAACCTCAACACTAAAAACTTGCTCTGCTGTTGTAGAAGCCAATTTTAAAGTTGAAGAAGAAATTCCATTGGCATCTGCGGCCCTGTACATTACATAAAGAACTCTGTCTGGACCACCAATCTTATCAGAGAAGATTTCACCAATGTTTTTCCAACCATTTTTTGTAATTTCATTAAAGAACGTTTCTTCTTCATAAGAATCTGTGCTTAAAGTAGCCGAACTTGATCGTACCTGATAATAAACTTTTGAATCGTCAATAATTGGGTTTTGAGTATCAACTTTTAAGTAAACAATATCATCAGCAGTCTCACTTGTATAACCAAGTTTATTTTCCTTACTCTTATCAAGAATTTTTGGTCCAAATGTATCATAGGTGCTTGAAGCAGTATTTGAAGTAAAGGTATTACCACCCTTATCTGTTACTTTAAAGTAAATTGTCTGTGAACCATTTGAAGTAAAGGTATAAGTTCCTACACTGCTATATTCAACAGGAGTGTAGTTTGTTCCATCTTCCGAAATCTGAACAAGGCCATCTGTACTTGTAGAAGTAATAGAACCGTCGTCATCCGAAATTGTAAAGTAAATAATATCTTCTGAATGCCAGTAGTAATTTGAATATACATTTGTAGAAGATAAATCTACATTTGTAAGAGTGATTACTGGGCGGTCAGAATCCTGATTTAAATTTACCTCTTTTGTTTCTGAAGTAGTTGTATTTCCAATTTCATCTGTTGCAATTGCTTTAAGGTAAATACTTGTTTCGTCAGTTAAAGGTTTTGAATCAGAATCAACAAATACAGTTCGTGAATCTACATCAAATGACCAGCTTGTAAGTCCACTTGTTGAAGTTTTGCTGTCTATATTTGTCCATTCAGTAGCATCTGAACTTGTAGCCCATTGGAGTTTAACAGAAGTTACTTTACCACTTCCAGAGGCTGTTGTATCTGATGAAGTTCCAGAAACTGTAAAGGTTCCATTTACGTCCACTTTATCTGTAGTAGATGTATCTGCATCTGTAATAGCCGAAAGTGTAATTGTTGGAGGATTATTATCATAAATAAATGTGAACAAATCATTCTTACTTACACTGTTGTTTGCATTATCAACAACTTCAATTGTTAAAGCACCGTCGCAAATTGTAGCAGCAGGCACTATAATCTTGTAATTATCACCACTCACAAGACTTGCGGTAATTGGGCTACTTGTACTTCCAATTTTTGTTAATTGTACAGATTTTATTCCAGAAGATGCATTTTCTGTATCTGAATTTGCATCTTTTACGGTAATTACAAAAGTTGCATCTTTGCTGTCATTTACTAATTTACTTGTAATATTACTTTCTGCAGTATCAGTTCCCATCTGTACAGAAACTAAAGAAATAGTATCTGGTGCCTGGGTATCGATAAATACAGTTTTTGTAATATCTTTTGTATTTCCAGCGGTATCTGTAATTCTTGCTGTAATTGTATTTATTCCCTGGCTAGTAAGTCCTGTAATAGTTCCCTTATAATCACTTCCATCTTTTGTTAATGCAGACCAGGTTGGATTTGTATCAGAAGCATTATTTGAAATTTCTACACTTGAAACTCCCGATTCAATTCCATCTGTTATAGAACTTGTATCAAGCACATTTGTAAGTTTAAGAGCCAAAGATGAAGTATTGTAGAGTTCATAATCAGTTTGGCTAATTGTAATACTTGCATCTGAATTACTTGTGGTAATTGTAATTCCGTCTGCCGAAGGTGCAGTTTTATCAACTTTTACAGTTACATAAGCAGATTCTGAAGTTCTTCCGGCAATATCTGTTGCTGTAACAATAAATCTATATTCACCATCAGCTAAATTTGCACCACTTACGCTTTGACTAAAGGCTCCAAAATTACTGTCATCGCTGGAAAGGCTAAGAGTAATAGTTTTAGAAGTATCGTCGTCAGCGTTTATATCCACAGCTTTCCAAGATTCAGTTGTAACACCGTCAACTGTGCTTGAAGTCTTTTTAGTTGCACTCAAAACTGCCGATTTTAAAGCCCTCTTTGCACTTTTAAGGCCATCGAATGCAGCACCTGTAAAGGTAACTGACGAAGAAGCAGAAATATAATCTTTATCTTTTGTAAATCCGTCTATTGTTGGTTCAGAAGTATCAATTCTAATCTGAATTTCTTCAGAACTTTCGTTACCCGCATTATCTGTAGCGGTAACTTTAATTGTATGTTCATCACCTGAACTTGTGTATTCTGTGTAATTAGCAAGATTGATTTTTGTCTGCCATTCTTCAGAAACTGGTAAGTCACTTTCGGTGTCATCAATCTTAAATTTAAGAGATTTAAGTCCTGAACCATTTCCGTCGTTTGCAGTTCCAGAAAGATAAGTATTTCCACTACCAATAAACCAGTAATTTCCATCAGTATCTGCAGTCAATGAAATTTTAATATCTGGGCCCACAGTATCAAAAAGAACTTTTTTAGAAAGGCTTGTCTTTTTACCTGCGATTGTTACAGAAGTTCCATTATCATCATAAGTTATACCAGAACCGTCTTCTGCAATAATTGTGTAACTATAAGTTCCCTGGTCTGTAATATATTCATCTTCACTTTCTGGATATTGCCAGCTTCCATCATCAGCAATAGTTACTTCATTTTCATTAATTGTAAAGGATTTAATTCCATTTGCATCTGTTACAGACCCCTTAAGTTTAAAGCCGACAATACTTGAATCTGTAAGAGAAATTGAATCACCAGAACCAGCTTCTGACACAGAATAAGTTGAATCCTGTAAAACATTCTTTACAACCTTATATTCAATAGCTGGAGCAGCCTGATCAACACTGAAAGTAACAGTCTTCCAATCAGACATATTCTGAGCATTATCTTCTGTTTTAACCCAAAGTTTGTAATTTCCTTCGTATAAAGTGTCGTCTTTTGTATTAGTTCCACTTCCGCTTTCAAGAGTCATTACAATATTTTGAGTTCCATCCGAAGCTGCCTGTTTGAATGGGCTTGGTTCACTAGTTACATCAATACCGGTAAAAGCGTAGTAAAGTGTATTTACACCAGAACCTGCTACACTTTCTTCTGCATTGGCTCTGAAGGTTGCTGTAGAGCCACTAAATGCCTTTTCCCCAAAATTAGTATTTGCTTCCGGTAAAGTTATAGTAATTTCTGGAGCGGTATTATCCACTGTCAGAGTTAAACTTCTTGAAGCCGAACTTCCTGACAAATCTACAACTGTGTATTTTATTTCTCTATCATCATCACCAAAACCAATATTGTTGATATCAAAGGTATCGATTAACACATCATCCTGATAGTTTTCTTTTGAGTCTTCTGAAGTTGCTACATATTCACCACTAACATTCTTCATATAGACACTTCTTGTAATTTTGTATGGTTTTTCACCATCAATATTAACTTTTATTGTAAGATATGTTTTTCCGCTTTCTGTTGCAGTTCTAATATAAGCGCTGTTTGGATCTCTAGTTAATGTAATGGTTGCACCATTCCCTTTAACTCTAATAAGGAATGATTCTTCTCTATAGTGGCTTGGTGTTAAACTTTCACTGCTAAATTCTGAATCTTCAACTCTAAGAGTTACAAGATAGAAGCCTGGATCATTAGGCATTGATAAGCTGAGAGAATTTTCTACTCCAGAAACAGAACTTTCACTATCCACAGCTGAAGTAGTGGTTGAAAGAGTATAGTTATCTGTAGAAGAATCTGAATCTAATGATTTATCGTAAGAATCAACTAATTCTATTTTTGTGTAAACTTTTTTAAGACCGTCATCATCTGTTAATTTAATGTAAAGATTTCCTTCTTGAGGTACAACATTTACTTCGTTATCTAAGCCCAAATACTGATTAATATAATTTGGATTTAAAATACCAGATTGCCAAGACTTACCATCCTGGGCCTGGAAAGTTGGTTTATCTGTAGTTTGGTCTACAAATAAGTAAATAAGATTGTCTTTTACCTTTGTAGAATTGCTGTAAGAAAGACTTGAACTAGCATTATTTGCCATATCATAAGCAGTAATCTTGATTGCTGTTATTTTTTTGTCATCAATCTTACTTGTATCGAATTTAAATTTTGCATTTACCGAAGATTTTTCGTAAATGTAATTATTTTCTGAATTATCTGAATCTTCTACAAGATATTCATCACTTGTGGAACGATCGTCGTACTGTACAAAGGCAGCTTTAGTTACGTTTGTTAATGAATCAATTGAATCACCCTGTAAAATCTGCCAGGTATAATGAGTTACAGTTGTATCATCATCAGAAAGAATTCCGCTAACTTCTACCACACCGTTTGTATAATAAATACCATCACTACGGCTTCCGCTTGAGTCGTCTGCTCCACAAGCACCTGTGTAAGATTTAATTACAGGACTTACAGAGTTGATTTGAACTGCAGGGGCTTCAATATCAAACATTACATTTCTGTAAACGCTTCCTTCGTTACCATCCAAATTTGAAGTGATTGTTAAAGAAAAAGTTGCAGAAGAATTATTTGCTTTTGCTAAAATCTCTGAGTAGGAAATAGTTTTAGAAAAATCATAAACAGTTGTAGTGCCATCTCTTAAATCTGCTTGGGTAAATTGATATTCAAGCCAGATATTTTCATCACTGTCGCTTATGATAAGTTTTGGTTCTCCTACTTCGATTTTTGTATAACCAGAAATTGTTAAATCGCCACCTTTTCCCACATAAATAGTTGGAGATTGATCTACTTTAATTTCTGGGGCATTTCCACTTGCAGCAAGACAGAAACCAAAAATTTCACCATCTTCCGGCATAATAGAATTACCACTTTGGTCTTGGCCTTCTACACCAAAAATATAGTATTTTCCAATTGTAAGACCTGAATCAATATTTAAATTTACAGTGTATTTATAATTTGAACCCGCTTTTGTTGGGGTATAAGAATCTAAAAGATTAGAAAGATAGATTTTTTGACTTTCATCAATAGCATTTCCATCTTCGTCAGCTTCAAGGGCATAAATCTTTAAATCATCAGCATCTTCATAAACAATAGGATAATTATCAAGACCCGGACTGATTTCTATAGTAACATCATTTCCATTTGTGATTGAATAATCTTCGTCGCTTAATTTATTAGTGCCCAGTTTATTTTTACCGGTAACAGTAAAGGTAGGATTGTTTGTTGGATCAAGAACAAAAGAACCAACATTTACAACACTGTCTTTTAATGATTGATTTACACTGTCGATTGTAGGACTATCTGCAGAACGGTTAGAAGAATTGTAAGTTCCACTCTTAATGTGATATAAATCGGTTACCTTATAACTTGATAAAACATCTGAATAAATATCGTCATAAAGATAATAGAAGGTAGTGCAGTTACCTACAGTATCCTCGGTAGATTGTTTACTTCCATCTGAAGGATAATATTGTGAAGAGTCGTAGGCATTAATAGCACAGTATAAAGTTTTGGCCCCAACATTTTCTGTAGAACCGTAAATATCATAGTAGGCCTGAGTTTTCCATTTTGCTACGTCCAGAGAAATAGAAAGTGGAACGTTAGAAATAGTTACAGAGCCAGTTTTATTTGTAAGAGTATCGTTTTCAAAAGAAGAGTAAAAATCAATAGTGATATGGTGGATATTATTATCATCCGCAGCCTGACCTTCAAGAGTTAAAACCTGACCATAAGCATCTGGATTTCCAGAAGTGATTGAACCAGGTGTAGAAGGTCTTTGAAGAATAATAACAGGTGCAGTGTTATCAATAGTAAACTGTCTTGAAGAAGTTGAAGTATGGCCGTATTTATCTTCAATTTCTACAGTTGCAAGATAAGTTCCATCCAAAATTCCTAAAGAAGAAGGACTAAATTTTTTAGACCAGCTAGTATTAGTAGAACCCGATTTGCTTTCAAAATCTGCACTGTAAGTAGCAGTGGCCGAAGTTAATAAAGAGGAGTCAGTAACAACAGGCTCTAAAGTAATATCAATTCTATCTATTAAACCATCATCAGACCAGGAACCGCCAATTGCAAAATCGCCACGGATAATTGCACCGGCAGACGGAGAATTAATAGTTACGACAGGAGTTTCGGTATCTACAGCCTCGCCTAAACCAATAGTACAGGCCATATTTAAAAATAAAAATCCTAAACAAATAAGCCTTAAGTTCTTTACTTTCATAAAGTCACCTCAATTTTTAATTAACCCTGTCAATTCTTTACAGGGGCTTCTGGAAATAAAACAACTCTCACTTACTTTTTTACTTAATTTTTTAGCTCATAAAATTTAATGTTGAAATTATCTAAGACGAGAAAATATTTTGATAATTATAAAAGTAAAATTACTTTCATATCCGGCTGATAAAATGCTCCGACATAATAATCACACCGTATTATAAAATAAAACCATTTTTCAAATAAATAAAGGATTATAACGAATTATTAGAAAAATCTTATTTTTACTCCTAATATTTAATAGATATTCCCTATGCCTCCAGATAATAAAACAATAAGTCTAATTTTTTATCGTTAAACCTTTAACCTAAGTTAAATTAATTTTCTGTTATTTTTATTAAAGACAAAAAAAACGGCCCCTCAAATTAAATTGAAGGACCGTCCAATAGTTTTTTATTCTATTTATTCTTGCTGGATTTATTCACCACGGAGGAAGTCTACGGCGAGGACAGTTGAATTAAATCCAATTGCATATCTATTAGTAACATTTTCTTTATCTATAGCAGTTACAATTGTACTTAATTTAGAATCCTGAGCTTCATAAACAGAAGGTGAAGTCATAGCTTCCCAGTCGCCATTTGCATCTACATAAGCAATCTTAAGTGCAGAAGTTGTATTAAGTCTTGAAGCATTCTGATATGTAATGACAGGTTTACAGGTTGCCATACTTGTTCCAGCGTAGTTTTCAAGCTTAATGTCATTCCAGCGGCCTACAGAAGATGTAGAATCAACTGCTGTCCAGCTTCCTCCACTTAATTTATAAGTAGAATCACCGCTCAAAGTAAAGAGTCCGTAATAAAGAATACCATTTGTTACATCCTGGGCAGCTATATGAAGATTACCAGAATTATCCATTTCCATAGAAACATAGCGTCCAAAATCAGAACATCCGGAAGGACTTGTTACTGTAGTATATATCCAAGGAGTTTCATCTGCACCTGTTCCAATTGTACCTCCATAACGTTCAGAAACAGGAGCTGTACTTGATCCACGGGCAATCTTAAGTTTCTTATTCTGCTTATCATAGTAGGCAACTACAGGAATTGGTTCTGCGCCAGAATTATCAATCTTAATTGCAGAATATTCACCAACATCCCAGGTAATATTTGAGTTATCTGCTGCATCATAACCATCAATTACATAAGAACCTTTGTTATCTGCAACAAATCTATCTTCTCCCTGATCACTTCTATTCTGACTCCAAGCACTCTTGAAAAGAACTTTTCCATACTTGAGACACTTAGTATGTGCATCATAGTAAGTTACATACATATGGTATTTATTTCCTGAATAAGCACCGGCAATCTTTATATTCTTAAACTGATGACGAACCTTATCGGCAGAAGTTTTTTCAATATAAGATGCACTTGTTGAAGCTGTTTCACCATCGCGAACTAACTGTAATCCGTCTCCAAAGGTATTTGCATCTGCCCAGCCATCATCAAGCCAGGTGTGGAATACATTATTGTTTACAATTACAGAATCAGTT
>JAIKYZ010000108.1 GCA_024682655.1 Treponema sp. | reverse complement strand
CCTCATATAACCCTGGATTTTGAATGACATTTTTTTAAAAAAGTGTCATTCAAAACTTAGTTTACTCTATTTTTTTTATATGTACAAGTTATGAAATTCTGTTATAGTTTTCTTATGAATTCAAAATTTGTTATTCAAAAGGCAGAAAATATCAGAAACGTAATTAGATATTTGCAGAAATTTAACAATGCCACGATTGTAATTTATCTTGATGATAAAATTATTGAATCTCCACTTTTTTCATCTCATATCCGGGATATTGCTTTACTTCACAAGGCGGGATTAAAAGTTGTAATTATTCCAGCGGCCAGACAGAGAATTGACGATGTTCTGGAAAATTCAAAGATTGGCTGGAAGTTTATAGATAACATTCGTATTACAGATCGTGATGCAATGCCTTTAATTAAAATGGCTGCTTTTGATGTTTCAAATATTGTTATGACAAGTTTAGCGGCAAATAATATCAACGCAGTTATAGGAAATTGGGTTCGTTCAAGAGCAAAGGGAGTTTTAAATGGAATTGATTTTGGAACTGCCGGCGAAATTGAAAAATTAGAAGTTTCAGCCATAAAAACAGTTTTAGATGATGGTTTTATTCCAATTTTCCCTTGTATAGGATGGAATTCTGTTGGTCATCCATATAATATTTCTTCTATTTCTTTGGCCCAGCAGGTTGCAGTAAATCTTAAGGCCGATAAATTATTTTTTATGATGGAAGAAGGCGGGGTGAATAGTCAACAATATAATATTCCAGAAACTTTTGCCCTGTCCGAAAATGGTGAAGTTCCTGCGATGAATCTTGAAGAAGTAGATGAATTTCTGCAATTAAACTCACAAATGAAAGTTGCCCCAGGTCAGGTTCAAATTCAAAGTCTTTTAGAAAAGGCCCGGGAAGCCTGTAAAGAAGGTGTTACTCGTGTTCATATAGTTGATGGAAATCAAGATGGAGTTTTACCTTGCGAAATCTTCAGTGATTTAGGTTCTGGGACAATGATTTATACTTCAGATTATGGTCAGATCAGGCAGATGAATCAGACTGATATTCCTGCAGTTTTAAGAATTATGAGGCCCTTTATAGAAAGTGGAAAACTTCTTCCTAGAAGTGAAGAACAGTTATCCAATTCGATAAATGATTTTATAGTTTATGAATTAGACGGTGGAGTTCACGCTTGTGCCGCCCTTCATTTGTATAAAGATGGTCAGGCAGAAATTCAGGCGGTTGCTGTTGATGAAAATTTTGCTCACATGGGAATTGGTCCAAAGATGATAAAATATTTAATTTCAAAATCCAGAGAGCAAAAGGCAAAGAGTATTTTTATTATGACAACTCAGGCTGCCGATTGGTTTGAAAAACTTGGTTTTGAGAATGATAAAATTGACTCTTTACCAGAAGAAAGAAGAAAATTGTGGAATCCAGAAAGAAATTCCATGGTGTATAGAATAAAATAGGAGTTTTTATGAAAATTGCGGCAAAAGATTTAATTTGGTTTGGAAGAAATTTTGATTACCAGGATGTAAGATATTTTAGTTTCTCTTCATCAGGTTTTTGTTTTGTAATGAAGGGTAAAAAAGCTACTGCAAAAATTTTAAGCGATCCACAAAATTGTGATAAAACTACAAAGGGAGTAATTGGTGTTTTTCTTTCTGAAGGTAATGATACAAGTTGGAATTCCCTGTCCCAGGAGCCAATCTACCGTTATTCTTTAGAAAAAGAAGAAAACGAATGTCTTTTGTTTGAATCGGAAGAAGAAAAATTAGTAACTATCCGAGTGATTAAATTTACCGAAGCACCTTTTGGATTTGCAGGATTAAAAAGTCTGGAAATTGACGGAAACCTTGAGCCAGATTTCTTAAAGGCTTATCAAAATAATAATCAGCTTAAACTTGAAGTGATTGGAGATTCTATTACCTGTGGATATGGAATTGAAGGAGTTTTCAATAAAGATACTTTTACAACTCAGCAGGAAAGAGCAGATAAGTCTTATGCCTTTTTAACAGCAAAAAAATTAAATGCAAAATTACAGTGCTGCAGTTGGAGTGGAATTGGTCTTGTTTCTAAATATGTTGATGAAAACACAGTAAATCCAGATACAGTAATTACAATGCCTCTTTTATGGCCATACACCGACCGTCAGACTCAATTAAAGTTGGGCCTGGAACCAGAAGTTTGGAATCAAGATAGATTTAGTCCAGATATTGTTATTATTCATCTGGGAACAAACGATGCCAGTTGGGTTAAAAAAGTAGAAGAAAGACGTTTACTTTATGTAAGTGCCTTAAGAACTTTTATTGAAGCAGTTCATAGAAGAAGTCCAAAAGCTAAGATTCTTTGTGCTCTTGGAGTAATGGGTCAGGATCTTTGCGATTCTGTTAGTCAGGCAGTAGAAGAAGTAAAAAAAGATTTTCCAAAACTTCCTCTTAAGGCTGTTAAATTTCCAGTCCAGTTAGATGAAGACGGAATTGCTGCTGATTGGCATCCAAGTGCTAAAACTCATATAAAAATGGCTGAACAATTAACAAAAGAGTTAAAAGATTTTATAAATTAAGTAAAATCTTATATTTTTAAGGAGATAAAATCTCATTTATCTTTTATAATGTACGATTGAAAAAAAAAGTAAAATGAGGTTATCAGTTTGGCAAACTTTGTATATGATTTTTCCTGTGCAATGGTACTCTTTTTAATTTTCCTTAATGGTTTTAAGGATGAGTATGATTACACTCAAAAAGTATTCAATTCCTTTGTTATTATAGTTCAAGTCTTTTTATTACTAGATGGTTTTGCCTGGTTGTGCGAAATTAAATACACGCCAGTTACCTGCTTTATAGAAACTATTTTAATGAGTCTTATTTTCCTTTTTCAGGGGTTACAGGGCTTGTTCTGGTTACTTTACGAAGAATGTTACTTAAACAAAAAAAATACCATTTCAAAACCTTATTTAATAATTGCTTCTTGTCAGATTTTAGCTAGTTGTGTATTAGTAATTGCAAATCTTTTTACAGATTGTCTTTTTTATATTAACGTAGAAGAAGGTTATGTGCGTGGAAGTCTTTACGCTGTAAATTACATCTTTTATGGAATATATTTTGTTGCCGCTATTATTCTTGGAATAAAGATTTTTATTACTAAAAAAGAAAAAGACACCAGAAAAGCCTGTACAATTAATCTTCTGGGTGTTTTTATTGTTCTTATTTGTTTTATACTTCAACTTTTATTTTTAGGCGTAAATCTTGTTTCTCCTGCACTTTCAATTGTAATTTTAATGCTTTATCTTTCTATTCAAAAAGTAAAATTGGAAGAAAACAGAATTCGTCATATTAAAAACCTGGAAGCAAGAACTTTTGGAAATTTTGATATTTTATATCGTGGACAGAGTATTAAATTTAAAAGAAGTAAATCAAAAGAATTATTAGCCTATTTAATAGATAGAAAGGGCGTTTCTGTAAATTTAAATGAATTATATTTAGTTTTATGGGAAAAAGATTACGTTGATGAATCTACTAAATCTCAGTTAAGAAATATCATCAGTGATATAAGACAAACCTTTGCAAATTTAAATATTGATGGTTTTTTTGTAAAAGATTTTAATTCTTGTAGAATTAATCCAGAATTTATTTCCTGCGATTATTTTGATTTACTTGAAAATCTTGATACAACAAGGTATACGGGAGAATATATGAATCAATATTCCTGGGCCGAAAGTACTGCCGGTTATTTGGAAAGACTAGCAGAAAAAGATAAATAGACTTATAATATTTAAGGATTTTACAAACTCTCTCATTAATTTTCTCAGTCTTTTTTGTTTTGCAAAAATATTAAAAAAAGTAGTGAAAATATGAGTAAAGAAGCTTTAAATTTAGTTAACGTCACATTAGATTCTTATAACGTTATTATCGTTATATTTATTGTCCTATCTATTTTTTTTAGACATACAAATCAACTAAAGAAAAACAAATGGTTAATTCTGACCTTATTGTCTAATGGTTTAATGGCCTTTTCGGATATTTTTACCTGGATTTGTGAAGGAACTGCAAAGGAAAGTTTTACAATAATCCTTCCAATTGCAACCTTTATTTTTTATTTTGCCGGTTATGCGGTATTTTTCTTTTTCTGTTTGTTTATTCTGGATTTTCTGTCCCTTGATAAAAAGAAAACTTCTTGTGAAATAATGGTTCTTGTATCCGGAGTTCTTTATCTGGTTCTTTTGATTTGTACTCCTTTTACCGAATGGCTTTTTGAAATTGACGAAAATAATATTTATAGCAGGGGAAGACTTTTCTTTGTCCCAATTTTATTTGAAATCTTTATTTATGGAAATTTTATAATTTATTTAATTGTACATATAAAAAGGATAGATAAAAATAAACTTTTACCTATCCTTGCTTTTTTAATTTTTCCACAAATAATGCAGATTATTCAGTTACTTATTTATGGAGTTTCATTAATAAATACTGGATTTACAATGTCATTTCTTACTATTTTCCTCTATTCAAATAGAAATCTGGAAGAAAGTCTTAATATTACAGTAAGTGAACTTGATATAAAAGAAAATGAATTAGGTAAAAAAGAAAGTGAGGTTGAAAAATCAAGACTGCAGATTATTAATATGCAAAATCATACAATCGAAAGTCTTTCCAACCTTGTAGAAAACCGTGATGAAGATACAGGTGAGCACGTAAGAAGAACCAGAACTTATGTTGAATTATTGGCCCTGCAAATGATGAAAAACGGTTATTTCCCTGAAATTTTAACCCCAAGATATATTCGATTTTTAAAAAGAGCGGCTCCAATGCACGATATTGGAAAGATTGTAGTTCCTGATCATATTCTTAAAAAGCCGGGAAGATTAACTGAAGAAGAATTTAAAATGATGCAGAGACATGCTTCTGAAGGTGGAAGAATTGTTCATGAGATTCTGGATGGTTTTGAAGACAAGGAATATATTCAGATTGCTGCAGATATTGCTTCTTATCATCACGAAAAATGGGATGGCACAGGTTATCCTTTTAATTTAAAGGGAGAAGAAATTCCATTAGGTGCAAGAATTATGGCTTTGGCAGATGTTTTTGATGCTTTAGTTTCGCCTAGAGTTTATAAAGAGCCAATGAGTTACGAAACTGCTTTTGCTATAATTGAAAGTGGATCCGGCAGTCACTTTGATCCCGCAGTGGCAGGTGAATTTCTGAAAATGCAGGACAAAGCAATAGCCGTAAATGAAAGTTTTAAGAAAGATTAAAAATCCTTCCTTAAAATCAAATACCGCAGGTTGTTTCAACAACCGAGGATATTTGATTCGCAATATAAGGGGATGTCCAATAAGATTTGGCACTGTGGTCATTGAGCTTGTCGAAATGACCATTTACACTATATGTGGTGGTTTCGACAAGCTCAACCACCGCATTATTTACTTATTGGACATCCCCTAAGTTAAATTGAATGGCGATATTTTAGCCATTCAATTTAAACCTTCTTAAAACTATAAATTAGTCTCTATAAGCTTTAATTAAACTTACAGGTTCTTCGTCAATTCTGATTTTTGGAAGTTTTGGTAAAAGTGTATATGAATTTGTAAGCCAATCACCATCAGCAGCTTCGTAAGGATCAGAGCCATCTTCAGGATGATTCATACCATCTTTTGGTGGACAGAAGAAACGTAAATTCATATCGCAAGGACCAGACAAAGGTTTTTCAAAGAAGTAAGACATTAAATCAACGCACTTTGTACCAGGAGCCTTGTAGAACCAGTAACCACCAAATTCCATCATCAGATTCATATCCAATAATTCATCTTCAAAGTAAACTTCAAAGAAGTGAGGGGTTTTATTAAAGTGAAGAGGAACTTCTATACCTTCTGAATCTTCAGAGCCACCCCAACGCAATTTTGCAGGAAGATTAATTTCTTCAAGACTTTCAATTGGCTGAGAGAAGAAAGGTTTGTGTAATTCTTCGCGGTACATAGCAAGAATTGGCTGTTCAATACCAATTTGATTGTTGTTTGGATCTGTAATTTCAAGTCCAAGACGGCCATCATCGCGGAATTGGTACATTGTAAAAGCAGATAACCATTTTTCTGGGTCTTTTTGAAGTCTTTCCATAAAATGTTTAAGCATCCACGATTGTTCAAAAGCACCAGTTACATCACCATCGCCGTTAAGTTCAGAAAGAACCATTGGTTTATCCTGACCGGTAATTTCTTTTAAGCGTTTGTAAGTGTTTTTTGCTTTTTCGTAAACTGCATCAACATCGTAACAAATGTAGTTATGAGTATCTTTTGTGGCTACATCTACAGGCCAGCCCCAGTGAAGGGAAAGATAATTATCTCCAGACCAGATATCTGCAACTTTGTGGGCTTCTAAGAAAATGTCTTCCATTTCCAGTTTACCATCATCCTGATACATTCCGGCACAAAGAATCATTTTTACATTTGGAGCATATTTATGCATAACATTGCTAACTAATACAAAGAAGTCAGCTAATTCTTTATAACTTGCTCTTTTGTTAAAACAGAACCATGATCCAGTACATTCATGATTTACACGAAGAAGTAATCTTCCGTATGGGCGTAAATCTTTTGCAAGAATAATTAAATCTTCTTCTTTGAGGGCAGGATCAATAGTCAAAGTTAAAACAACATCCTGACCGCGCTGACGAATTTCTTTCATAAATTTAAATGGTTCGTCATCTCTTAAACCTTCGCGGCCACCACGGTAAGGGAAATAATCTTCGTAAGGATAATCCCAGGCACCAGAAGGAGTCTCCTGTTTGTGAACAACGCTTGCTCTTCCTGGCCAACCCTCATCATTTGGGTAATAGGTATACATTAAGCTTATACCACGGTGAACTTTACGCATTTTTTGTAAAAGGTAATCCTGGCTTACATAAAGACCACGTTCGCTTCCATCTCCCATATCAAGGGCACAATTTGCTGATTTCAAAATTACTTTGTTAGTTTTCATAATCTCTATTTTAAAGGATAAGCTTGCAGAGGAAAAGATAAATTTTTGTATTAAAATATTTAATATTTGTAGAAAAATTGAATTATTAATAATAGGGATTTATTTTTTCAGCTAGCCTTACTTATTTAAAACTTTCCTATTCTCTGATATATTCAAGGCATGAACGCAAAACATAATATGCAAGTCTTACAGGAACTTGCTCTAAAAAATGGTCCTTTATGTGTTGGATTGGATACAGATCCATCTTATATTCCAGAAAATGTTCTTAAAGATTTTGAAAATCCTGCCCAGGCAGTTTTAGCTTATAACCGGGAAATTATTAAAAGGGTAAAAGCTGATTCATCTGCTTCTTGTTTTAAAGTACAGATTGCATATTACGAAGCCATGGGAATTGAAGGTCTTAAAGTTTATGCTGAAACTTTAAAAATCATCAAAAATTCTGGTTTAATCGAAATTTCTGATATTAAACGTGGTGACATTGGTGCAACTTCCGATGCCTATGCAAAGGCACATTTTACCGGAGATTTTGAAAGTGACATTATTACAATTAATCCATATATGGGATTTGATACCCTTAAACCTTTTACAAAATATTCATCTCCTGAATTAGGTGGAAAGGGGGCTTTTGTACTTCTTAGAACTTCTAATCCTGGTATGGTTGATATTGAGCAGCAGGAATTAAAAAATGGTGGCCGCGTATTAGACAGAGTTGGCTGTGAACTTGAAAATATTTCTAAAGAATATGCTTCAATGTGGGAAGATATGACTTGTTCTCCTGTGGGGGCCGTTGTTGGTTGTACAGAAGAAAGTGATGCCTTTGCCTTAAGAAAGGCTTACAAAGATATTTTCTTCCTTATCCCAGGTTATGGGGCCCAGGGCGGTGCTGCTAAAATCTGTAAGACCCTTTTACAGGAAGCCGGCGGAGTTGTTAATTCAAGTCGCGGTATTTTATGCGCCTGGAAAAAAGATCCGGATTTAGCCAAAAAAATTGAAGAGGGAAGTCTTACACTTTCTGATATTGCAGATGCCGCTGCAAAGGCAAGTATTGCAAGTAAAATTGATTTAACTAAATAATTTTTTATACCGGTCAGGTTTTCCTAGCCGGTTTTTTTATATTTTGTTTTTTTAGGAGTTATTTATGTTTAGCGATTGTAAAGGAAATCCTTATCCAGTATATAGCCAGGGCAGTGTTGAAGAATCTTCTGTAGTGAAGGGGGCAATTCCTCAGGGCTCTGTTTTTTTATTAAAAGTTGCTGTTAAAGCGGGAAATGAACCTTTAGCCGGCCAATTTTTTATGTTACATCCTCAAAGAAGTAATCATCTTTTGGGAAGGCCAATAAGTGTTTATCATGTAGACAGAATATCGGAAGAAAAATCTATAATTTACTTTTTGATTCTTATAAAGGGAAAGGGAACTAAAGAACTCTTTGATTTAAGGGCTGGAGATAAAATTAATCTTCTGGGACCATGCGGCAATGGATTTAGTAGACAGAATTCTGACAAAAAGAGAAAAGTTTGTATTGTTGGCGGTGGAATTGGGGTTGCACCGGTTGCAGGTTTTGCAGAAACTTTAGCCGATTCTTCTTACGATTTTTATGCTTCTTTTAAGAGTGGATCTTACGGTTTAGATTTTATTCATCCAGATAAATTGGTAATTACAAGTGACGATGGAAGTGTTGGAATTCACGGAATGTTACCTGCCGGGTTGACAGAATTCGCCTTAAAAGAGGGAAATTATTCTGAAATTTTTGCCTGTGGACCTTTACCAATGTTGGCTTATGTAAAAGAAATTGCCGAAAAAGCAGGAATTCAATGCTGGCTGAGTATGGAAGAAAAAATGGCCTGTGGTGTTGGTGTTTGTCTTGGTTGTGTAATTGACACTACTGAAGGTAAAAAACGCTGCTGTAAAGAAGGTCCTGTTTTTGACAGTAAGATTTTAAAATTCGAAAAGAAAGATTCTGTTGGCGGAATTAAAATTCAGCCTAGAAGAGAAAGTATTTCGGGCCCGGTTGATTTATCTGTAAATATTGCCGGTGTAAAATTTCCAAATCCTGTGATTGCCTGTTCGGGAACTTTTGGTTTTGGTACAGAGTACGAAAGCATTTTTGATGTAAATAAATTAGGTGGAATTGCTTCTAAAGGTCTTACACTTGAAGCTCGTCAGGGAAATGATGGAATTCGTGTCTGGGAAACTCCAAGTGGTTTAATGAATTCTATTGGTTTACAGAATCCTGGAATTCCACATTTTATTAAAGAAGAACTTCCTCAAATGTTGAAATTAAAGCCGGTGACTATTGCAAATTTAAGTGGTAGTTCTTTAGAAACTTATGTAGAAGGTGCAAAACTTTTGGAAAAAACACAAGTTCCTGTGATTGAACTTAATATTTCCTGTCCAAATGTTAGTGCCGGCGGGGCTGCTTTTGGAATGACTTGTACCGCTGCCAGTCAGGTTGTAAAAGCCGTCCGAGCGGTTACAAAAAAGCCATTGATTGTAAAACTTACTCCACAGTCTTTAGAATTAAATAAAGTTGCTCTTGCTTGTATTGAAGAAGGAGCAGATGCAATTAGTTTATGTAATTCTTTCCAGGGAGTTGCAGTTGATATTGAAAGAGGAGTTCCTGTTTTTGATAAAGTAAAAGCAGGTCTTGGTGGTCCGGCTGTTCGTCCAATTGCAGTAAGATTGATTTATGAATTGGTAATGGAAATTAATCGTTTGCCAAAAGAAAAACAGGTTCCTGTAATTGCCATTGGCGGAATTGCTACTTGGGAAGATGCCGTTGAATTTATTATGGCCGGAGCTTCTGCCTTGGAAGTTGGAACTGCAACTTTTGCAAATCCCTTTGCTATGATTGAAATAATTGACGGTTTAGAAGCTTTTATGAAACGCAAAGGTTATAAATCTTTGGAAGAAATAAAAGGTTTGATTCAGCCTAAATAAATGCCTTAGGGATTGTAAGGGCGCTTGCGTCCTCCAAAGGCTTGCCTTGGGAGGATGGAGCCTTGG
Source organism: Treponema sp. (assembly GCA_024682655.1). Lineage (GTDB taxonomy): Bacteria > Spirochaetota > Spirochaetia > Treponematales > Treponemataceae > Treponema_D. The sequence continues at coordinate 95,418 of JAIKYZ010000108.1, read as the reverse complement.
CGGAACCCTGAAAAGCCCGACGGCTTTAGCCGTAAGGCCCAAATCTTTAAAAATCTACAAAAAATCACTTATATTTTTTTATAAATTCCCATGATACCTTTAATTATGAGGAAAAAATATGAAAAAAGTAGAGAAAGGTTTATTAGTGGGGTTTTTTATGATTGCAACTTCTTTAAGTTTTAATGCTTGTGGAAATCAAGAAAATGGTAACAGTGATGCTGGAGAGGATTCTGTCTGGCTGGAAAGCGAAAAAGGATCTATGGCAGGACAACTGAACATTTCAGTAAGTGAATGGGATTCTTATGTTTCGAAATCGTTAAAATCAAAAGGAAATAATGCAAATCTTAAGGCTGCTCTGGCTAAAATTAAAAATGGTGAAAAAGTAAATATTGCTACAATTGGTGGTTCTGTAACGGAAGGGGCTGGTCCTGCAAATTTTAGGGACGGTTATGCCTATACTTTTGTAGATATGATACAAGAATCATATCCTGAGGCTGATATAAATTATCGTAATGCGGGTTTAAGTGGAACGCCTTCTTCTTTGGGGGCTTTACGTTATAAAAAAGATGTTTATGACTATTTTGGAAAAAATCCTGATATTCTTTTGATCGAATTTGCTGTAAACGACTGGCAGGAATGTAGTAATGTTCGTGGCTTTGAATATATGATTCGTTCTGCTTTGGAATCTGATACTGCAGTAATTGCCTTGTATTCTGCCGCAACTTACGGAAATCAACAGTGGGCAATGACAAAAACAGCCAGTCATTACAAAATTCCTGAGGTAAGTATTTCGGATGCTTTAAGTGGAAGTAAAATTGATCAGGCTCAGGGTTCGGTTTATTACACAGATCAAGTTCACCCAAGTGCTGCCGGACATTATTTTATGGCTTCCTGTCTTTTAAATCTTATTAGGACTGTTGATTCTGATGAGCAGGATAGCAAAATTTCGATTTCTTCTTACTGTGATTCTAATGCTTTTGAATCTTTGACTACAATTTACGCTGATTCTATTCCAAGTGAAGTTACTCTTACAAGTGGTGATTTTTCTGCGATAGATTCATCAACTCAGGGACTTAAAATTGGGGGGACAGAATTTCCTTCAAACTGGCATAAAAATACTGCTGGGGACAGTTCTCCTCTAGAAGTAAAAATTTCCTGTAAATATTTAATGTTGTCCTACAAGGTAAGTTCTTCTACTGATTTTGGTTCTGCAGATATTTATGTAGATGGCAAATCTGTAAAAACTCTTGAAGGTTATTCTTCTAGCGGATGGAATAATTGCGAAACTGTTTCGGTTATAGATGAAACTTCTGTTGCTGAACATACTGTTAGTGTAAAAATGTCATCGACCGATAGCGCTAAATCGTTTACAATTTTAGGAATTGCTTTTGCTAATTAATTTTTGGAGGATAAAATGAAAAAACTATTAAAAACTTTAATTCTTGCAGCTAGTCTTCTTGCTTTAATTTCCTGTGCCTCGACTGTAGCAAGTAAAAATGAAGTGAAGGGGACTGAGGAAAAAGAAAAATCAAATCGTCCTTTTGGAATTGAAGAAGATGTTTATAAAGAATTTATGGACAAGGCTGTGATTTCAGTTGGAAATAATTATCGTCTTAAAAAGGTAATTGAAAAACTTAGAGCTGGCGAGGATGTTTATATTGCGGCTCTTGGTGGTTCGGTAACAGAAGGGGCTGGGCCTCAGAATTTTAGGGACGGTTATGCTTATCAGTTCTGTAGAAAATTAAATGCGGCTTATACTTCAAACAATGGTCAAAATGTTCACGTTGCTTATGCAGGTTTGAGTGGTACCCCTTCAAGTTTGGGTCTTACTCGTTATGAATCTGATGTTGTTGGAAAATTAGGTCATTTACCAGATTTATTGATTATTGAATTTGCTGTAAATGATGATGGTTCTGATGAACAGGCCAGAGCTTTTGAAGCTTTGGTTCGTAATGCTTTGCTTGCCAATGATGAAACGGCCGTAATTGCTTTGTATTCTGCCGCTACTTATGGAAATCAGGCAAACAACAGAAAAAGTATTGCTGAATATTACAGAATTCCACAGATTGATGTTTTACCAATTGTAAAAGATGGTATTGCTAGGGGACAGTTCTCTCAGAAAGATTATTATACAGATATGGTTCATCCAACTAAGTTGGGTCATGAATTTCAGGCTGATTGTCTTATGGCTTTGGTTGATAAAACTGATGCCCAGAATTTAATTGAAGCAGCTATTATTCCAGAAGATTGGTTCAAATCAAAAGCATTAACAAATTTCACCCGTATTTTAGGTGATGATGAAAATGTAAAAATTAAAGCAGGTTCTTTTGATGGAACTGATCTTACAACTCAGTCAATTAAAGAAACTGGAAAAGGAAATTTCCCACAGAACTGGTATCATAAATCTGGAAGTTCTGGTGATTCTTTTGTAATGGAAATTACCTGTAAAGCTTTGATTTTTACTTACAAGGAACAGGGCAGCTGGTTGAATGTTAAATTTGGTAAAGCTGATGTTTATGTTGACGGAAAATTAAAGGCAACTTTTGATGGTGGTAAGGCTGGCGGCTGGTGTAACTGCGTTCCAAAATTCATAATTGATGAAAATGAATTGGCAACTCACACCGTAGAAGTTCGTATGGCAGAAGGATGCGAAAAAGAAGGCTTTACAATTGTTGCTATGGGATATAGTAAATAATTATTTTCTTAAAATAAAATAAATTTTTAAGACTGCTCGGTAGATTACCGGGTAGTCTTTTTTTTTACAAAAAATTTCTTGCATTATATGATAGTAATGCTATCATTTATTTAAGTTTATAGGAGTTTTTAAATGGCAAAAAAGTATATTATAGCTTTAGATCAGGGAACTACTTCTTCAAGAGCAATAATTTATGATGAAAATGCTCATCCGATTGGTTCTAAACAGAGGGAATTCACTCAATATTATCCACATCCAGGCTGGGTTGAGCACGATGCCGAAGAACTTTTTAAGTGTCAGTTAAAAGTTTTAGAAGGTGTTTTAATTGATAATGAAATCAATAAAGATGAAATTGCCGCAATTGGAATTACAAATCAACGTGAAACTGTAGTTATCTGGGATAAAAAAACTGGAAAGCCTGTTTATAACGCAATTGTCTGGCAATGTAGAAGAACAGCAAATTATTGTGATGAATTAATGAAAAAGGGTTACAAAGATGTAATCCGAGAAAAAACCGGTCTTTTAATTGATGCTTACTTTAGCGGAACAAAAATCAAATGGATTTTGGATAATGTTCCTGGCGTTAGAGAAAGAGCTGAAAAAGGTGAGTTGTTGGCCGGCACAATCGATACCTGGTTAATCTGGAAATTGAGCGGTGGAAAGTGTCATGTTACTGATGTTACCAATGCCTGTAGAACTATGCTCTTTAATATTTACGAATGTGAGTGGGATAAGGATTTATTGAGTTTATTAAATATTCCTGAATGTCTTTTACCTCAAGTTCGTGATTCAAGTGATATTTATTGTAATACAGATAGTAATATTTGTGGTTTTACAGTTCCTATTGCCTCTGCAATTGGTGATCAGCAGGCAGCCTTATTTGGACAGGGGTGTTTTAATAAAGGTGATGCAAAAAATACTTATGGAACCGGTTGTTTTATGCTTATGAACACTGGGGACAGACCTGTATATTCTGAACAATTGCTAACTACAATCGCCCTTGGAATGAATGGAAAAATTGAATATGCCCTGGAAGGTTCTGTATTTATTGGTGGAGCGGTAATTAAATGGCTTAGAGATGAAGTTGGCCTTATTTCTTCTGCGCCAGAAATTGATCGCCTGGCAGAGTCAGTTCCAGATACAAACGGAGCTTATCTTGTTCCTGCCTTTGTAGGACTTGGAACTCCTTATTGGGATATGTATGCTCGCGGAACTTTAGTTGGTCTTACTCGTGGAGTAAAAAAAGCACATATCTGTCGTGCAGCCTTGGAAGGAATTGCTTACGAGGTAAAAGATGTTCTTGATACCATGGTAAAAGATTCTGGTACAAAAATTAATACCCTGAATGTTGATGGTGGTGCTTGCGTAAGTAATATCATGATGCAATTTCAGGCAGATATTTTAAATACAAAAGTTTGCAGACCAAAAAATGTAGAAACAACAGCCCTGGGTGCCGCTTATCTGGCAGGTTTAGCAACCGGATTCTGGAAGAGTAAAGAAGAAATTCTAGAAAGACGAGAAACCGAAAGAATCTTCTCTCCAAACATGGATGAAGCTAAGCGGGATGAATTATATAAAGGCTGGAAAAAGGCTGTTGAAAGAGCAAAAAACTGGGTAGATAACTAGTAGCAATTTGTAAATATTTGTTGATTTTATAGGAGTGCATATGATTTATGACGTTGCAATTATAGGAGCTGGAATTATTGGAGCTTCTATAGCTCGTGAACTTTCAAAATATAAACTTAATATTTGTATTATTGAAAAAGAAGATGATGTTTCTTGTGGTACATCAAAGGCAAATTCTGGAATTATTCATGCGGGCTATGACCCTATTCCTGGATCTTTAATGGCAAAATTAAATGTAGAAGGTACAGTAATGTATCCGGAATTATCCGAATTACTACATTTTGATTATAAAAATATTGGTTCATTAGTTGTTGCTTTTAATGAAGAAGATTTAAAACATATCAAAAAACTTTATGACCGCGGAATTGAAAATGGCGTTCCTGGAATGAAGATTTTAAATCAGGAAGAATTAAGAGAACTTGAGCCAAATATCAATGAAGAAGCTGTGGGAGCATTATTAGCTGAATCTGCTGGAATTGTAAGTCCTTATATGGCAACCTGGGCAATTTCTGAAAGTGCAGTAATAAATGGCGTAAAATTATTTACAGAAACTGAAGTTCATTCAATTACAGCTCCAGAAAAAGCCGATGATTTATGGATTTTACACACTGGTAAGAATGATATCAGTTCCAGAGTGGTTATTAATGCTGCTGGCCTTTTTGCAGATAAAATTAGCGCAATGGCCGGGGCTCGTGATTTTGTGATTAAACCCCGTCGCGGCGAATATTTCCTCCTGGATAATAAATGCAAAAGTCTCGCAAATCATACACTTTTCCAGTGCCCTGATGCTTTAGGAAAAGGAATTCTGGTAACTCAAACTGCCGATGGTAATATTTTGGTTGGCCCAACTGCTGCAGATCTTAATTCTAAGGAAGATACATCAACAACAAGAAGTGGACAGGATTTAGTTCTGGACAAGGGAGAAAAGACAATCCCTAATATTCCACGAAGAAATATTATCAATTCTTTTGCGGGAATTCGTGCAATTGCCTACAATTCAGATGGAAGCCCGGTAAATGATTTTATTATTGAGGAAGATGCAAAAGTAAAAAGATTTATCAATGTTGCAGGAATTTGTTCTCCTGGATTATCGGCTGCACCTGCAATTGGAATCTATGTTACAAAACTTGTAGAAAAATCCCTTGGAAAGAAATTAGAAAAAAATAAAGATTTTATTGCTGTAAGAAAGGGAATTGAATCATTTAAAAATGCTTGTGATGAAAGAAAATCTCAGTTGATAGAAGAAAATCCTCTCTACGGCCGAATGATTTGTCGCTGCGAAATGATTACCGAGGCCGAAATTGTTCAATCAATAAAATGTCCTGTTGGGGCAAAAGATCTTGATGGTGTAAAAAGACGTACCCGAGCCGGAATGGGACGCTGTCAAAGTGGATTCTGTTCTCCTCGCGTAACTGAAATTATAAGCAGGGAACTTGATATTCCAATGACTTCGGTCACTAAAAAAGGCGGCTCTTCTTATATTTTGAATTCAAATACAAGGTAGAAAAGTGTAGGGGTCTGTCCCCCTGGAATTTTAAGAATTATTAGGGGGCTGTCCCCCAAGGGAGCAAGCAATGGAGTACGATATAGTAGTAATAGGTGGAGGTCCTGCTGGAATGGCAGCAGCGATTTCTGCAAAGAAGAATGGAACAGATAGCATTTTAATTTTAGAAAGAGATACAAGAATTGGTGGAATCCTTTTACAGTGTATTCACAACGGTTTTGGCCTTCATTATTTTGGAGAAGAATTAACTGGTCCTGAATATGCCGCAAGATTTTCTGACCAGGTAGAAGAATTAGGAATTGAATATAAAACCGATACCATGGTTCTGGAAGTAAATAATATTTCGGAAAAGGACGGCCAGGGTAATTCCTTACATCTGGTAACTGCAATCAACACAAAAGACGGTTTGATGCACATAAAAGCTAAGGCAATTATTCTTGCAATGGGTTGTCGTGAAAGAACTCGTGGTGCCCTGGTAATTCCTGGTACTCGTCCTGCAGGAATTTTTACTGCTGGTTCAGCCCAGAGATTTGTTAATATAGACGGATATTTACCTGGAAAAAAAGTTGTAATTTTAGGTTCTGGTGATATTGGTTTGATTATGGCCAGACGTTTAACTCTTGAAGGCGCCGAAGTAAAATTAGTTTGTGAACTTATGCCTTTTAGCGCCGGATTAAAAAGAAACATTGTACAGTGTGTAGAAAATTTTAATATTCCACTTAAATTCAGCCATACAATCACAGAAATTCACGGAAAAGACAGGGTTCAGGGGGTTACAGTTGCGGCTGTTGATTCCAAGAGAAAACCAATCCCTGGTACAGAAGAATACATTGAATGTGATACTTTATTACTTTCTGTTGGTCTTATTCCAGAAAATGAAATTTCGACTGCCTGTGGTGTTGCAATTGACAGTAGTACTTCTGGTCCAATTGTTAACGAAAGAATGCAAACTTCTGTGGAAGGAATATTCGCCTGTGGAAATACAGTTCATGTTCACGACCTTGTTGATTTTGTAACTGCCGAAAGTTTAAGGGCCGGAGAAAATGCCGCAAAATATGTACAGGGAAAGAAGATTCAAAATCCAGAGCACATTACCTTGAGGCCAGGAAATCGTGTTCGTTACACCGTACCTCAGTATATTGAATCAAAAGAAAGCCAAGATCCAGTTTCTATAATGTTCAGGGCAACCGATGTTTACCGCGATGTAACAATTGTAATTTCAAGTAATAACGAAAGAATTCGCTCTATTAAGAAAAAAATTGTCCGCCCTGGAGAAATGCAGGTTGTTGAATTAAAAGCCGATCAACTGGCAAAGGTTAAAGACAACATTACAGTTGCCATTGAACTTCCAGAAGAAGACGTTGAATAGTTCAAAGTAAAGTGGAGGTTTAAATTGAATGGCTAAAATATCGCCATTCAATTTAATTTAGAGTTTCTTGCGAAACTCTTATATTGCGAATCAAATATCCTCGGTTGTTGAAACAACCTGCGGTATTTGATTTTAAAGGAGAATTGATATGGAAAATAATGAAATTAAAAGAGAAACAGTTCCTATGACTTGTATTATTTGTCCAATGGGCTGTTCAATGGAAGTAACAATAGAAGATGACGGAAAAAACAAGACTGTTACAAATGTTACAGATAATGGTTGTCCCCGCGGTGCAAATTATGCAAAAAAAGAGCTGTTAAATCCAACAAGAACTCTGACAACAACAATGGCCGTAGAAAATGGAAATCTTGATGTTGTTCCTGTAAAAACCCTTGGCGAAGTTCCTAAAAATATGCTTCTGGAATGTATGGAAGTAGTAAGAAGAGCAAAAGTAAAAGCCCCTATTAAAAGAGGCGATGTTTTACTTTACGATATTCTGGGAACCAGCATAAACATTGTTGCTTGTGCAGATGTTTCTGTTCTTTAAGATTTTTTAGGAAATCTCTTTAACTGCTTCTTCAAGATTTATCTTATCGCATTCCTCTGTGATATCTATACAATGTCCTGAGCGGAGATAAAACAAGACGCAGTTAATAGATTTTGCTTCAACATTAAACATTTGAGAAACCGCCTGCCTATAACAAGCCAGCTGTTTATAGTAGATTTCTGGAATCTCTTCCTGATTTGTTTTGTAATCTAAAACAGTGTAAGTTCCATCTGGATTAACAAATACAAGGTCTATAATTCCTTTAATAATTCTGTCTACCACTCTACTTTTGAAGGCAAATTCTGCATGATGTTCTTTTGAAGTGATTGCTTTTTTTCCAATTTCAGAGTTTTTGAACCCTTCTGCCATTTGTTTACAGATTCTGTCTACCAAATCAATCTTTTCTTTCTTATTGTCCAGGCCAAGCCAGCATTTATTTGGAACATCAACAGGGCTTTTATTTAATTCAGCTTCCATATAGGCGTGGGCAATTGTACCAAAATCATTAAATCCAAAACGAGGCTGAGGAATATAATCTTTATCTGCCTTTGCCTTTTCAAATTCGGCCTTTGGAATAGAATCTCTTACAATTTGATTAATTTCTGCAAATAATACCTTTTGATTATCTTTATTTTCTGTCCAATTTGTATCTTCCTGGTCCGAAGGGTGTAGTTTACTAGGTGATGTATATTTTGCTTTTACCTGATCTTTTGTAATTACAAGTCCAGAATCCTGGGCCTTTTGATAAAGATTATTTTTTTCCAGTTCATTTAACAGAATGAATTTGTCAGAAACAGTATTTTTGCGAATCTTAGGATTATCCTGGTCTGCAAATCTAGGAAGTGGAGGAATATTTTCTATATCAAAGGGAGAGTCACCTGAGTTTTCGTCTTCTGTATAGTAATTGATTATAGGTTCAAGAATCTTAAAAATTGTATCTGGATTACTTTCGCCGCCCGGAGAATAAACAGAGGCATCTTTTGATTTTGCATATTTTCCGTTTGTTATATAAACTTCTTTTTTTGCTCTGGTAATTGCTACATAAGTCAGTCTTCTTAATTCAGCCGAACGTTTGCTTAATTTCAGGGCCTTTACTTTGTCGTAAAAGTATTGACCTGCTTTTGTAAAGCTATCATCCGGATAGGCCGGTGTATTAATTGTAATTCCAAAATCCTTACTGCTGAATACTGGAGATGCATTATTATCTTTTTTAGAACCCTTATGAGAAGCAATAATAAATACTGTGTCATATTCCAAACCTTTACTTTTGAAAATTGTCAAAATATGAACACCGTTCTTTTGTTCCAGAGGAATATCCATATTTTCAAGTCTTGCAGATTCGTCTTTATACTCAGCGATTGAATCAACAAAATTTGGTAGACCAGAATTTTCTTCATCAGCCTGGCGGGCAAGTTCAAATAAAAGGTCATAAAGTTTGCCGTACATTTCGACAGTGTGATTCCAAAGAGTTTCATATCGATATCCAATTTCGTACCATAATCGTGAAATTAAGGTGGAAATTGGTTCAAATTTGGCAGAATTTACCAAATTTCGATAAAAATCACCGGTTTTTTGATAAATTTCTAAACTTTTTCCACTTAAAATATCTTTATCTAATTTTTCAAAAGCAGGCTTATTTTCAGAAAGAATTGCAAGGCTTTCGGGAATCGAAAGATTTGTAAATGGAGATCTTAATATCTGAGCATAAGAGTTTGATTCTTCCGGGTAAACAATTAATCTTAAAAAGGCCATTAAATCATTAATTGGACCATCAGAATAAAAACCTGTAACACATTCAGTATTGTAAGGAATTCCATGTCTAAGCAGGGTTCTTTCGTACAAGGGCTGAAGACTATAAGAACGCATTAAAATTGCTATGTCAGAAGGGTCTTTTCCATTTTCTATCAGCTCTTGTATTTTTAAACTAACCCATTCTGCTTCGGCTTCTTCTTCAATAAGGTCATTTTTATTTGCGACAGAATTCTGATCTTTATCGTAGAGGGCAATGTGAATGTTTGGCTCATATAATTTTTTTAATTCTTTTTCCTTGCCTTTAAGAAGCAGTGTTTCTTTTTGAGTTTCTTCGGAAAGAGTAACTTTTCGGTAAACAGCTTCGTAATTTGGAATTGACTGGCCTTCATTTTCAAGTCTGATTTTATCTTCCTGAGAATAAAAAACTGAAGGGCCTTTAACTTCCCCCTTGTCGGTAAATTCGCAAGGTGGATAAGAATAACCTCCAAAAATTGTATTGAAAGCCGCAATAAGTGATTGATGGGAGCGGTAGTTTGTTGTCATTTCAAGATTACCTTCGGCAAAATCCTTGGAAAGGGCATTAAAAACTTCTACTTCGGCACCACGGAAAAGGTAGATACTCTGTTTTTCATCGCCTACAAAAAAGAGTTTATCGGGACATAAATCTTTGACCTCCGGAATACCTTTTTCCATTCGTTCAGGTTTTTCGGCAAGGAGAAAAAGCATATCTCGCTGCATTGTATTATTGTCCTGAAATTCATCAATCATAATGGCTTTATATTTAGATTTTTCAAGTTTACGAATATCTGGATGATCTCTCAAAATACAAAGTGCCATATTTGAAATATCTTTAAAAGTCAAAATTCCAGAATTGCGTTTGATTTTATTTACAATCTCCTGGAATTCTTTTAAGAGAGGAATTAATTCTTTTGTGATTTTATATCCATAAACAAAATTAACTAAAGAAAGTAGAGTGGATGAAGATGTCTTGAGGGAATTTAATAAATCTTTAAGAGGTCTGTAGGCATCTCCGTTGGCACCTCTTTGACTGACTTTTGAGATATTTGAAATTACCTTACTGTATTTTGCAATTTCATCACATTCAGAATTCTGGATTTGATCGATAGTCAGACTTACTGGGCCTGGAATTTCCTGGTCTTCAATATAATTTTTCAGATTTGTAAGAAAGGCGCCGTCTCTTTTACCTGGACAATCGTTATAAAGTCCTACCAGAGAATTTAACTGGTCGTCTACAGTTTTTATGGTTTCCTGCCATTTATTAAAAATCTCCTCTACCTGTTTTTGAAAAAGAAAATCAAAATCAATTGGCTGGGCTATAAAAGAATTACTTAAAATTGGTTCTACAAATAATTCATTTGCAATTTCTTCATAATTACTGGTACTTATCATTTCTTTTAGAGCAGGATTATCTCTGTGTTCAAGAATAAAAGGAAGAGCTTTTTCCATTAGTTGACTTTTAATACTTACATCATCCTGGATAAAATCTGGAGAAATACCGTACAAATGGCAGCCCAATTTTGCTACCGAATTACAATAAGAATCCAAAGTTTTGATATTTGCCTTGTAGAAGTTTGCAGCCTGGTCAGGAGCTTTTTCTTTTAAAACCTTGTAGATTCTGTCTGACATTTCAACTGTGGCTTTTTTAGTAAAAGTCAAAGTTAAGATTTCATCGACATTACAGCCATTTTCTTTTTGAATAAGGTGAAGGAAACGTTCAGAAAGGACTGTTGTTTTACCTGAACCTGCACCTGCACTTACAACAGAATTATTTACAGCATTAATTGCAGCTTTTTGATATTTATCGAATTTTTTTTCACTCATTTTTTAGTCCTTCTTTCCAACGTTAAAAGTTCTTCTGCAAATATTATTATGACTACAAGCTCTGCAGTAAGAGTAGTCTTGAATTTCTGGGTCTGGAGAAAAGTCACCCTCTTTTATTTTTTCTGCCATATTATCCATGTAATCCAAAAGGTATTTGATAGTGTCTTCAAAGGCTTCTTTTTCTGGGACCTTAGATAAATCTTTTCCGAGCCTTTCTCCAAGATTATGTCCAAAAACGATAGTGCAATTTCCTTTTGTTACATCATAAAAACAAGCATTATCAACGGTAACTGGTTTTTGCTGATTACGCAAAAGATATATGTACATTGGCATTTGAAAATCTGGTTTAGCATCCGGGTCTTCCGGGTCTAAGTAAAGATTGGAAGGAATAGCAGATGCTGAGCTCTTAAAATCTATAAGGATAGTATCATTGTCTGTTGGGTCTCTTAAAAGACAGTCAATTCTTCCATAACAATCATAAGCTTTGTGTTCATCTTCGTAACTAAACTCACCTTCGCTATTTTCCAGAAAACAACCATCAAAAGTATCAGAAAACTTTTTAATGGATTCTTCAACTATTTTTTCCAGAGCCCTGCGAGTGGTAGACAGAATCTGTTTTGTAAGGTAAGGATTTTCATAATCGTTGATGGCATCAGTTATGCTTTTATCCAGGATATTTTTGTATTCCTCTGATAAATCGGTTGGAATTCCGTTTTGGTCGTGTTCAATATGAATTGCTTTTCCATTAAGATTTTTAAGGTAGAGCTCAAATATTTTGTGATAAAGGTTTCCCATCTGGAAATAATCCATAAGAACAGCGGCATTATTTTCTTCCTGGAGATTTAATCTTTTTTCAAAAAGCCAGCATCTTGGACAATTTTCGTAGCTTTTTAGCTGAGTTGTAGAAAATTTTAATTTAGTGGAATTTACAAATTCCTTAACAAATTCTTGAGATTTTTCTAAATTTTTGTCGGAATTTTTCAAATTTTGAGTGAATTTCCAATTTTCCATCCCAATTTTTTGAATTTCTGTGATTTTTTTTGGAAATTCTAAATCGGAGTTTAAGAGCCAGTTTTCTTCGATTTTGTAAGGATTTTTACCAAAAAGTTTGATTTCATCATTTTCTTTGCGTAAATCAATTTCATTTAAATAGCTGCAGGTTTGAGAATAAGCATCAAAAGTTTTGTTTGCGGCAGTAAAATAGGCAGGGCATTTGTAACTGTTCATTGAATAAAGGGCAAGGAATTTTTCTGTTACATTTGGATCTTCTCGTCCCAGCAAATTTAATCTTTTGTCATCCCGTAAAAATGCTAACTGTTTATAAACGATTGACAGAGAGGCTTGGCTTGAATCAAGAATTATATGACAGTCAAAGGGAGCTGAAGCCGCAAGTTTATAAGGATAAATCTGAATGCCTCTTTCTTCACTTTGCTCAAGATAATTAATATCAGAAATGTAATTTGTAAAAAAATCATAAGGAGATGAAACTTTACAAATATTTGGGAAATCTTCTTCCAAATCCAGAAGGGAACCCAGTTCAGAAATACAGCGGCTTAAAATTAAATCTGCCTGTTTTGAACACTGATCCATATCAAATAAATCATTTCGGAGATTAAAATAACGGTCGCGAACTTCGGAGAAAGTTTTTGAATTTTTAAGATTTTGAATATCTTTTTTAAGAATTTTGTAAAAATTATGAGCAACTTCTTCTTTTGGATTTTCTTTAAATGAAGATTCCCAAACGTCAACTAATTTATTTTGGTAATTAAAACTACAGATACAGTGATTTTTTTTACCAAAGGCAATCAACTGTTTAATGGCATTTTTATCTTTCCAGGGAAGTTCAGAATTTAAAATCAGGGCTTTAATTGAATTGTAAGAAAAATTAGAATTTGCACATTCGTTAATCTGATTAAAAAGACCACCTGCGCCAACAGAAGAAAGGGGTTTTGCATATCTCATAAGATGAGGAATCTGGGCCAAAGTTAATTCCCTGTCCAGGTAAAGACCGTAAGTTTCCATATTAGGAATGCTGATAGCAATCTGGTCCCAGGCGATAGGATTTTCTTTATCTTCGTGAATCTTTCGACAATAATCTGCCACATTTTTTAATTCGATTCTGGAATTGTTAAAAAATTGGACATCCGAGATTTTGTCATCAGTTTTAGGAAGGTTTATAATTGTAATATCTTCAGAGGATTTTAAAATTTCTTCATATTCAAAGTAATCAGAAAGAATTTCCGGGAAAAAAATAAAATATTTATTTCCATCTTTTTGAAATGGAGGAGTTTCCCAGGCTGGATCAAAAAAATTGTTTTCTTCAAGAAAATCTGAATATTTTTCGTAAAGATTTAAAAGGTCACAGTCCTCGTCATCAGCTTTTTGATTGCTTTTATCAAATTTAGTTTTCCAGTTTTTTAGGCTTGGTAAAAGTGAACAAATCCAATTTTCGAAACCACTGGCGGTTTTTGCGTATTCAGGAATAATAAGATTTTTTAGAAAAGGATTTTCTGCGTTCTGAGAAATAATATTTGCGGCGAAAATTTGACGCATTGCACTTGGGATAGAAGTTTTATCCTGATGCTGGCCTTTAATAGACTGGCCCTTAAAAGTATCCCAGGCCAGAAAACGATTCATGGCTAGGGCCGAAACCTCTGAGATAAAAATAATTTTATCTGCCCAAAGTTCAGCAGCGGTTTGGGTTGGAAAAACAAAAACTGCACTTGGATTTTTAATGTTTTCTTTTAATGTGATTTCGATAAGATTTTTAGTCATATTTTTAATATAACACGAATAAATAAAATGGCATTGATTTATATGAAAAAAAATTAATAAGATATAAAATGTAGAGTTGATAGGAGTTTTTTATGAATCTTATTTTGTATTTTGTTTTGATTCCGGCACTTCTGCCAGTTTTTCTTATTTTAAGATATGTTTACAAATTGGATAAAGTCGAAAGAGAACCTTTGGGTTTTGTTTTAAAAGTTTTGATGTGGGGAGCAATTTTTTCTATTCCTTGTGCAGGTGTAGAAAGATTTATGATTTATTTTCTGCAGGAATATTATGATCCAAGTACAATTCAGTATTCCTGGATGGAAAATACAATTGGAGTTGCCCTGGTAGAAGAATTATCAAAATGGCTGGTAATTATGATTTTTGTTTGGAAAAATAAAAATTTTGACTACCGTTATGATGGAATCGTTTATGCCGTTACTGCTTCTTTGGGATTTGCTGCTTTAGAAAATATTTTATATGTAATTTCCTACGGAACTGGAGTTTCGATTGGTCGTGCAATATTTGCAATTCCTGGCCATACAACTTTTGGTGTTTTTATGGGATTTTTTATGAGCCGGGGAAAAAATGCCTGGTTGGATTATAAGAAGGGAAAAGTAATTACTTACAAATTGCTGGCTTTAATTGTGCCAATGTTGATTCACGGATTGTATGATTTCCTTTTATCAGAACCTGTAAGTCAAATGGGCTATCAGTGGATTTTCTATGTTTATGTACTTATCCTGGATTTATTTGCCTGGAGAGTTATTAAACATGAATTCCAGACTGATAGACCACTGTAAGATTATTTATAATCTTTTTTTACGTAATCAACGATTGCTTTTGCAGAATTCTGGCATTTGTAGTGTTTTTGAGCCTGAAGCATCTGATTGCGTAAAAAATCATCTTCCACCAATAAACTAGCCAATCTTCCGGCTTCTTTAGAATTTTCGGCGCATAAAGAAAGGTGATGTTCAGTAAAGAATTGAACATTTTCACTTTCGCAACCAGGAATTGGAGAAGTGTGGATGATTGGAATTCCTTTTACAAAGGCTTCGGTACTGGAAAGTCCACCCGGTTTTGTGAGTAAAAGGTCACTTGCTTCCATATATAAATCAACTTGATTTGTAAAACCAATAGGGATAACTCTTTTATCATCAGAAAAATTCTTTTTGAATTCATCGAGTAAAGCCTTATTATTTCCTGTAATTGCAATAATTTTAGTATTATCGTTACCTTTAGAAAGAATGATTTTTGCAATATCAATTGTATCGCCAAAGCCCATACTTCCACTCATCAAAAGGAAAATCTGATCTTTTTCGTTAAGATTTAATTCTTTTCTGGCTTGAGCCTTATTGCCTTCTTTTACAAATTTCTGTGAAACAGGAATACCGGTAGGTACCAGCAAATGAGAAGAAATACCGTGATTTATGTAGGTGAAAGTACTATCTTTGTGGGCAATAAAAATCTTTTTAGGTTTAGTTTCTTCAATCATCGGAGAAACGTAATAATCGGTTGCAACAAAGTAAAAAGGCACCTTTAGCTTGTGTCTAAGTTTAAGATGAGTCATTGCTTCGGCACCAAAAAAGTGACAGCAAATTACCAGCTGGAACTGATTTTTAATAATGTAGTCTTCCAGGTCGTCGGCGTAGAGCTTGTTGATCTGATAGATTGGCGAATGAAAATTTCCAGTTTTTTGGAGGGATTGTCCTAATTTAGAGCCCATTTTATAGAGCCTGCCAAAAAGTTCTGGAGTTTTCTTTACCATTTCTACATAAGCGTCGCAAACTAAATCTGATGCCAGTTGACTTCCAAAAGAAAGAGCATCTTTTATTTCACATTCATCATTATATGAGTCAAAGACTTCTTTTAATGCTTTTGCGGCAGTATTATGACCACCGCCTGTATTACAAGATAAAATTAAAATTTTCATGCTTTGAATATATCCAAGATTCAGGTAAAAAGGCAAATAATATTGGGTTATGTGATGATGGGGACAGACCCCGGGGATTGTAAAAACAAATGGGGACAGACCCCGAGCATTCTAGAGGTCTGTCCCCAAATTATTTCAAATCATAAATTTTTTGAATAATTTATCGGTTCAAATAAACTGCAGCGATTTCAGAATCTGTAAAGCCTAAAGTGTCGCCCTTTTTCTTAAAGAAGGTATTACAGTCCCAGAGCATTGGACAAAAATTTTCCTGATCGCAAACATCAAGAATACTGGTCATCCAGGTTTCCATTCCATCTTTTTTACTTCCGTCTGATTTTGTTGCAACACCGTATTCGCCAATAATTACTCCGTAGCCTGTCTTATAAAAAGAATTCATTTTTGCTATTTTCTTTTTAAGTTCATTTATTTCACTTTGTGTTCCCCAAGAATTCTGGCATTTTCCCCAGGAAGCATCTGCTGATAAAATTGTATAAGTTGAAGGTTCATAATAATGAACAGAGATAATAAGTTTAGAAACTGAGTTACTATTATCATCAGGCATTTGATAAGTTGACTTGCAGGTATTTGTAATATCTGTGTCAAAACCAGGAATTAAAAGAAATCTTTTTGAATTATTCCCAGCCTGAGCACGAATTTTATCTACAAAATACTGAGAGAGTTTGTTTAATGTAGAATATTGCTCGGTTGTATCTAATTTTCCTTTTACCCCATTAATTTCATCATTAAATCTGGAACCCCATTCTTCATTTCCGGCTTCAAAAACCAGACGATAATCAAAATCCTTAAAATAAGTTCCAACCTGATCCCATATTGCATCAAATACCTTGTAGGCAAGTTTTTGATCCGAACCAAATAATCCCCACCAGCCATTATCCCAGTGATCATTTATTACAACATAAAGATTGTTATCTAAAGCCATTTGAACAACTTCTGCTACTCTTGCAAGGTAATCTTCACTAATTTCAAAATCACCATTTTTCCAATCCATTGTATTGGTCCAGGCTACAGGAATTCTTAAGGAATCAAAACCAGCAGCTTTATAGGCAGCAATAATTTCATTTGTTGTTTCTGGTTGGCCCCAGGCAGTTTCATATTCACTTGGAAGAGCATCGTAACCTAATTTAGTATTAACGGCTTCGAAAGTATTTCCAAGATTAATTCCATTTCCCATTTGATTTACAAATTGCCTTGCATCCATATTTTCGAAATCACTTTTGTCAACAAGAGTAAGTTCAACTGTTTGGATTTCTTGTTTGCAGGATATAAAAAGAACTGTAAGAGTTAAAAAAATAAAAAGGATTTTTTTCATAATTATACCTTGTGTAAAAGTTTATAAATAAATTATAAGGGAGAATTTCCAAAAAAAAATCACATAAAGTGCACGTTTTTATTACGAAAATAGTTAATTTTTTAAGTTTTTTTATTATGATTTCTTATTATAAGTAAAATATTTTATCCACCGGGACGGCATCACTTATGCAGAAAATTGTAAATCAACACAAGACCTTGGGTCTTATCAAAAGAAATCTCTTGCTATTAATTGGCCTGATTTTAATTGGCTGCAAACTCCCCGAAAATTCCATAACTTTTCAATCTATGGATACAGCCATGACAATTAAAAGTTTTGGTAAAAATTCAAAGAAGGCTAATCTGCAGGCTCAAAAGAGAATTCAAGAATTAGATAAAATATTGTCTTCTGTTGATAGTCAGAGTCAGCTTTATTCCTTAAATCATGCTTGTGGAAAAGAATTTACGTCAGGTCCTGAATTGGAAAAGCTCATAAGATACGGTTTAGAAAAAGCAGAAGAGAGCCAAGGGGCTTTTAATCCTCTTATTTTTCCTTTGATTTATGAATGGGGTTTTACAAGTAAAAATTATAAAGTCCCTTCTGATCAAAAAATTCAAGATTTACTGGCTTTTACAGATTATAAGAAAGTTTCTTTTGAGGATGGAAAAATAATTTTACCAGAAGGAATGGCCTTTGATTTTGGTGCCCTGGGAAAAGGCTTTGCCGGCGATTGTGCGATTGAAATCTTAAAAGAAAATGGAGTTGAATCGGCAATTTTAGATTTGGGTGGAAATATCCAACTTTTGGGCAAAAAAGAATCTGGCGAAAACTGGAAGATTGGACTTAGAAATCCTTGGGGGGGGACAGACCCCTCGGCAATTGTAAAGGGGTCTGTCCCCCTTGTCCTGGAATTAAATGATTGTGCGGTGATTACAAGCGGTGGTTACGAAAGATATTTTACTGCGGACGATGGAAAAAAATATATTCATATTTTAGATGGAAGAAGCGGCTACCCGGTAGATAACGAAATTGCTTCTTCCACAATTGTTGCAAAGGAAGGACTTTACGCAGATTATCTGAGTACAACTTCATTTATCCTGGGAAAAGAAAAAACTCTGCAATATTGGCGACAGGCTGGGGATTTTGATTTTATTATGATTTTTACCGATGGTTCTATTTCTTATACAAGCGGATTAAAAGATAAGCTTACTTTGCTGGAAAAATTTACATCGGTAGAGGTAATTGAAAAATAATCGTAAAACTATAATTCTTCTGAAGTTAAAGTTTCTTGAATTCTTTTGAAAAGTTTTCCCTGAGTATTTTTGAATTTGTCAGAAAGCCCTCTGTAATAAGATAGAGTTAATCCTAAAAGGCCCTTGTTTGAAGGCCTAAGTGACGCTGCACATTGAGAAAGGGCACTTGCACTTGAAAGTTTTAGGGCTTTTATAAGACCATTTTCTAAGGCCCCTAGAGTTATATTAAAAGAAGAAATTGAAAATAAAACTTTTCCAGATGGTGTTAAAAGACTGATTAAAATCACAAATATAAAAATTGAAAGGTGAGCAGTAATTAAGATTTTTCTTTTTGAAAGAATCTGACATATAAAAGAAATTGCCAGGGCTGCCAGTAAAATCCAAAGATTGTTTATCATAAAAATTGTGATTGTTGCTGTTAATATAATGGTAGACAGAATTATTGTTTTTACTTTTTGAGATTTGTAGTTTGATTCATTTATGACAGGACTTTTTTCCGGGATTTTTAAAAGTCTGGAAAGGGCAGCAATCAAAATTCCAGAAAAGAGAGAGAAAATTAGCATAGGACCAAGAAATCTTAAAGTTTCTTTTCCCAGGTAAATGGTAGACAGAATTATTTGAACCAAAGCAGAAACTGCCGAGCCAATCATAGAAATTCCAAAAATTGAAAGCCATTTTGAGCGAATTTTAAAGAAAATATACATAAAAAGGCCGGAAATAACCGATTGAGACAGGGAAATTATAAAAAATGGTGAAATTAAGGTTCCCCCCATTATTGATGAGGCTAAGGCTTTTATTACAGTTAAAATCAAAAATGAAGGAAAATCCAGGCTCAGGGCAAGAAGAATTGCAATATTTCCCAGCCCTAACTTGAAAAATGGAAAGAATTTTGGAAGTAACATTTCGGCATAGGAAAAAAGAAGAGTGAGGGAAGCCAGGTAAGCTATGCGGTTTTTATTCAGCGATTGCATCAAATTCCCCCTGATCTTTTACAGAAACAATAACATTATTTGGTAGACAGATTATCAGATTTCCCCAATTTTGGTGAACACAAGTTTTGTTTGGGCAGGGTGAATCAATTATTCTTACTTTGCCGTCTTTTATTTCTATTGTAGTATTTCCGATTCTTCCCCCAACCTGGTAGATTCCATCCTGGGACAGGGAATATTCGTATTTATTGCCATTTGCATTAACTTCAACGCTGGGACCCCTTTTTGTCAGAAAATTTCTAGAAAGAAAAATTCCAGCTCCAAGAATTAAGAGAAAAAATATAATGTCACCTGCTTTTGGGATTTTCATGTTTTACATTGTAGTGTGAAGGAAGGTAAAAAAAAAGTAATTTTTAAAAGTCGAAAACAAAGGGGACAGACCTCTATTGTTAGGGGTCTGTCCCCTTGATTTTATAAAAAACTTTAATTGCTTACTTTTACAGAAAAGTCAGTAATTGTTAGTGCAGAAGATGGTGTTATACCTTCTCCTTCTGGATTTATAATTGTAAGGGTTAGAGAGTTTAAATTAAAATCTTCTGTTGCTGTATATTTTAGAGTTATAGTTCCTTCTGATTTTGATGGATAAGTAATATGACTGCCATTATCCCAGATGTTAGAAATCATATCTTTTTGATTGCTTGAAGTAATTTGAATGTAATGGGCAACATAATCGCTTGTGATTGCTGGTCTTTTGTATGTTACTGTTATTGTTTGCCCCTTAGTAATACTTTTTTCTTTACTTAGTGTAAAAGTACTTGAGTAGTTATTACCACTTACTTTTATACTGCTACTTTCATAGGAAAGAATAGTTTCTGGCGCAGAATAATTAATAGTTCCACCATCAGAATTACCTTCTTTTTCTGCGGCATAGTTACGGCCATCGTATACATCTGCAATTTCTGAATCGGTAAAGCCTAATTGTGAACCATCTTTTTTAAAGAAAGTATTACAATCCCAGAGGAAAGGACAGTAATTGTATTTATCGCTGTTGTCCAGAATATTTGTCATCCATTCTTCCATTCCGTCTTTTTTTGTAATTACATCCTCATCACCATCATCTTTTGAGGCTGCACCATATTCACCAATAATTACTCCATATCCCTTATCAACAAAAGTTTTTAATTTATAAAAATATTCATTTTGGGCAAGTATTTCGGCGTCTGTTCCCCAGGTATCTGAATATCCCCAGGAATTTGAGGACTTGTCTGCTATGGCATAAGTAGCTGGGAGATAGTAATGGACTGAAACAATTAACTTTTGCACTGTATTACTTGAATCACTTGGCATCTGGTAAGAGGAAGCTGTAGTTTTATCAATATCAGTATTGTAGCCAGGAATTAAAAGGAATCTTTTTTCGTTATTTCCACCCTGGGCTCGAATTATATCTACAAATGTCTGATTTATTTCCAGAAGTTTTGCATAACATTCTGCTTCTGTAAGAGTTCCTTGGCTTGTGTAATTGATTGAAGAATCTAAACGTGAATCACTACTGTTTGAAATTGCATCATTTAATCTATCTCCAATTTCTTCATTTCCACCTTCAAAAATTAAGGTAAGTGGATAATCTTTGAAATAGGTTCCAACTTGATTCCAGATTGCCTTATAGATTTTCCAGGCTAGTTCTTCATCGTGACTGAATAATCCCCACCAGCCATAATCCCAGTGATCATTAATCATTACAATCAGGCCAGAATCTAAAGCGTAATCTACAACTGTTTTTACCCGGGCCAGATAATTTTTATTAATTTCAAAATCACCACGGCTCCAGTCCATTGTATGAGTCCATGCTACCGGAATACGAACTGAATCAAAACCTGCTGACTTCATTGACTGAAACATTTCCTTTGTTGTAACTGGTTGTCCCCAGGCTTGTTCATATTCTGTCATATCTTCAGTAGAAAAAGGAATCCAAGTTGCAGTTGCTTCCATGGTGTTTCCAAGATTTATTCCGTTTCCCATTTCTTTTGTGAATTCTACTCCAGATAAATTTTCAATATAACTTACGTCTTTAGATGTGTAGGTATAGGGATCTGCAGTTATAAGTTCTATTTCTGTAGATTTGTTTTCTGTAGATTCGTTTTCTGTAGATTCGTTTTCTTCTTCATTTTCTCTACTTTCTACACTGGCGTGTCCGCAAGATGTAAAAATTAAAGCCATATTAAAAAATGAAATTAATAAAATTGGTAAAACTTTTTTTACTGGATTGCTTTTAATCAAAATCATAAGAGCCTCCATAAAATGATATTTGAACAGTTAAAATCTACTTTTGATTTAAAAAAATAAAAGGCAAAATTGTGGCTAAAGAGGTAACATTTTGTGCAAAAACAAATATTTATGAAAAAAAATGCATAAATTGTGGGTGGGGTCTGTCCCCTCCACTTGGGGCGTTGCGGGGCTTAGTCCCCGCTGGAAGGGGTAGCGGAAAAGTCTGAAAGGCTTTGGAGCGAGGGGAAGGCTTTCCCCGCCTGTATAAGTTTTCTGCAAATCAAGTGTTTTTCCTAATGCAAAATAATCTTTAGGGTGATAAAATTATTCTTGGCTAACCGCTTTGGCGGCTTTTTATAGTTTTATAGGAGTAAATAATGCGTATTAAATCAGTTTTTTCTCATGCTTTTGAGAAATATGGTAAGGTCTTGACTGGTTATGATGTAACTGACCTTTTGAAAAAATTAGATGAATCGACACCTAAAACTGAAGGTGCTACTTGCTATGAGCCAGGGGATAAAAATCTTGAAGCTCTTCCAATTGCAAAGGAATTAAGTGAAAATGCTTACGGTGGTATGCCTATTCAGATTGGTTACTGTAACGGTTTCAACACAAAATTAAATTGTCTTGAATATCATCGTGGTTCTGAATTAAATATTCCTTCTAACGATATTGTTTTACTTCTTGCACCTCTTCAGTCTGTAAAAAATGGAAAATTAAATACTTCTGCTGTTGAAGCTTTTTATGTTCCAAAGGGAACTATTGTACAAGTTTACGAAACAACTTTACATTATGCTCCATGTAATGCTGTAAAGAATGGAGAAGTTTCTAAAGAAGGTTTCCGTGTTGTTATTGTTCTTCCAAAGGATACTAACACTGAAAAACCTAAGATTAGCGAAAAGAATCTTGAAGATAAATTGCTTTGGGCTAGAAATAAATGGCTCATTGCTCATCCTGATTCAAATGAAGCTAAGTCTGGTGCTTTTGTTGGTTTGTCTGGAATCAATATTGATTTGGCAAGAAACAAATAGTTTTTGACTTTTGATTATTTTGGCCTGAAGTTTATTCTTCGGGCCTTTTTTTTTATTTTGTAAAATTTATAAATTCTTTCTGCACTTGGCTCTATTTATTGTGTTATATTTATTTTATATGGAAAAATATGATGTTATTGTCATCGGAGCGGGGAATGGTGGTCTGACTGCGGCGGCTTATGCCAGTAAAGAGGGCCTTAAAACTTTAATTTTTGAAAAACATAATCTGCCAGGTGGTTCTGCTTCCAGTTTTAGGCGGGGGAGATTTGAATTTGAACCTTCTTTGCACGAAATGGCCCAGGTTGGTTCCGAAAAAAATCCGGGTTCTACCAGAAAGGTTTTTGATATTCTGGGAACCGATTTTAAATTTCATCATGAAAATTCTACCTACCGTGTAATTTCAACTGATCCTAAGGAAAAATATGATTGCCGGCTTCCCTGTGGAATTGAAGAATTCTGTAAAAAAGTGGACGAGGAAGTTCCAGGTTCTTACGAAAGAGTAAAGAGATTTTTTGATTACGAAGAAAAATGTATAAAAATCGTAAATAATTTATCCAACATCAAGGCAAAGGATTTTCCTGATATTATGAATCTTTTGAGGATGGTTTCTTATTCCACCGAAAAAGTTATGGATTTGCTTGGAATTCCTAAAAAAGCTCAGCATATTATTTCAACTTACTGGCCATACGTTGGGGAAGCTACAAATACCATGTGTGCTTTTATGATGGGTATGATGGATTACATTTATGTTCTTGATGGTGCCGGAATGCCTAAAAAAACTTCTCATGAAATTTCTATGTCCATCGAAAAAGTTATCAGACAGAATGGTGGTCAGATTTTTTATAACTGTCCTGTTACAAAGATTCTTGTAAAAGATGGTCAGGCTTACGGTGTTATTGCCGGTGGAAAAGAATATTACGCCAAAGATATAATTTGCAACTGTTATCCAAATGATATTTACGGAAAGTTGATTGATAAAAAAGAAGTTCCGCAAATTGAATTGAAAAGAGTAAATGCCCGTCAATTAGCTCTTTCTTTTGTTACGGTTTATCTGGGATTAAATAAAAGCGCTCAAGAGCTTGGTGTTGAAGATTATACGGTTTTTCTTCAGCAATCGGCCAGTCCAAAAGAGCAGTTTGAACAAAGTCATGGTTTAGGCGGAAAGGGCTGGGTAATTGTAAATAATATGAATGTTACTCTTCCAGATTTTAGTCCAAAGGGGACTTGTGTTATGTCCATTACAACTTCTGTTTATGGTGATGAATGGGCTAAGGTGAAAGTTCAGGATTACAGGAAAACAAAATATAAAATTGCCGAAGAAATGATTGATTATTATGAAAAAACAACTGGAATAAAAATCAAACCATACATTGAAGAAATTGAAGTTGCCAGTCCGGTTACTTTTAGCCGTTATATTGGAAGTCCAAACGGTACTCCTTATGGATATCAGACTTCAAATTGGGATGGAATATTTGTAAGAACAGTTTTTAAGCATTTTGAAAAGCCAATTAAAGGTTTGCATTATGTAGGAGCCTATACGGAAGGTTCTTTGGGTTACAATCAAACTTATAAATCGGGAATAAATGCTGTTGAAGAAATTAAAAAGGAGGCCCAAAAAGATGAGTAGAAATTATTTGCGTTCATTAAATCCTTTTAAGATTTTTTCGATTTTGAGGGAAAGAAAAAGACGATTTAAATTAGCCGGGGAGGAAGAAATTCCCCAGGAATATTCTGTAAATGCCCTGGCCAGAAAATTGCATCCAGACAGGCAATTTGTAAAAATAGCCAGGGTTGAAACTTTTGGTCCGGATTGTAAGAGATTTACTTTTATTCCTTGTCAGGAAAAAGGCACTAGTCAGTTGGCTTATTTTGCGGCAGGAAGTTATATCAGTGTTTTTGTTGAAATTGATGGTAGACAGATTTCGAGGGCCTATTCTTTATCTTCTTCTCCAGATGAATCTTTACCTGTCTCTGATGGTGGAAATTCTGTCTACCAGGATGGTTCTTATCAGATTGCGGTAAAAGCTGTTAAAGGTGGAGAAGTTTCTAATTTTATTCTAAATAAGTGGAAAGAAAATGATATTGTTGAAATTTCTGCGCCAGAAGCTTCTTTTAATTATGTTCCTTTAAGAGATGCAAAGACTGTAATTGGAATTGCAGGTGGAAGTGGAATTACTCCATTTTTGAGTTTTTCCAGGGCAATTTTGCAAAAAAATGAAGATTTTAACCTGATTTTACTCTACGGAAGCAGAAATTTTGATCAAATTTTATTCAAAGATGAGTTTGATAAGCTTGCACAGGAATGTCCAAAAATTAAAGTTGTTTATGTTTTAAGTGATGAAAATCCTGGAATTTCTGATAAGAGTGATGGTGGACAGAATCTTGTAAGTTATGAAAAAGGTTTTATTACAGCAGATTTAATTAAAAAATACGCTCCTTCTGATCAGCCTTATTCGGTTTTTGTTTGCGGGCCTCAGCCTATGTATGATTTTTTGGATGGAGAATTTGAAAAGTTAAAGCTAATCAAAAAATATATCCGTAAAGATATGTATGGTGAAATTCATGATGCTCAAAAGCAGAAGGATTATCCAGGCTGTAATCTTGATGAGGTAGAGATAAAAGTAAGGATTTGTGGGGAAGTGACGATTGTAAAGGGAAGCCCAAGAGATACAATTCTTCAGACTTTGGAAAAGAATGGAGTTTGTGTCCCTGCAAGATGCCGAAGTGGAGAATGTGGCTGGTGTCATTCTAATTTAATTTCGGGCCAGATTTTTGTACCACAGAAGATGGAATACAGGCGTAGTGCAGATATAACTTACGGGGCAATTCATCCCTGTTGTACATTCCCTTTAAGTGATTTAGAAATAGAAATTCCTTTAAGTAAGTAAGTTTTTGATTGTTTTAGATTCTGGAAATCTATATACTTACATTTCATTGAGGATTTTTATGAAATACAAATTTTCTTTTAAGCAGTTTATAGTTCCTAATTTTTGGAAAAGACTTGCCTTTATGCTTCCAGCAGTTTTGTTCATGGGATTTTTTGTTTCTATTTTGCTGGAAATTAATTGGGGGACAGACCCCGCCAGTTTTATGAATTTTAATATTGCTCATACCATAAAACTTTCATTGGGTACTACAGAAGTTATTGTTTATGGTCTTATGCTGGTAATTGTCTTTTTTACAGGTGCTAACAGAATTGGATTTGGAACCTTGGCCAACATGATTTTGATTGGTTACACAGTTGATTTATGCCGCTGGATTTGGGCTAAATGTGGTTTACATGATTTTATAATGACTTGTTCACTTGCGCCTAAAATTGGAATCTTTGTTCTTGCCCTTCTTTTATTTGTTGTTGTTGCGGCAATTTATATGAATGCACAAATGGGAGTTGCTCCTTATGATGCTCTTCCTTCGATTATTAGTGAAGCACTTCCAAAAGTTCCATATTTTGTAATCAGAATTATTTATGACTTCCTTGCAATGGGAATTGGAATTCTTGTGAGCCTGTTTAGCCAGGATGGAATTCAAGGTTCTTTGATTGGCGCTAGTGCCATGTCTATTTTAATTGGACCAGCCGTTTCTTTAGTTGCAAAACCATTAAGTAAATTATTGAAATAAAGCGTTTTTAGAAGATATTCAGTTTTAATTTTTATTTTTAATAGAGGTCTGTCCCCTTTGGAAAAACGATTGTGATTCTGTGGGGACAGACCTCTTTTTTTTTTTATCTCCGGCGGGGTTAGGGGTCTGTCCCCATTGATGTGTGTTGTTTGGCGATTGTAGGGGTCTGTCCCCATTGATGTGTGTTATTTGGCAATTGTAGGGGTCTGTCCCCATTGATGTGTGTTGTTTAGTGATTGTAGGGGTCTGTCCCCTTGATGTGAACCTTTGGGCAATGTTAGGGGTCTGTCCCCTCCTATATCTGAAAAAAAATTGGCATTTTGAATAAAAGCACTATATTAAGTTCTATGCCAAGAAGAAGATATATTTATAACCGTAGGAATCAAAATCCAGCTTACAGTTTAGACGAAACTGAAAAAATGGTTACAGCTGTATATTTTTATTTAGTTGTAAAAGACAAAGCAAATTCAGATTTTATGTCGTGTGAAGAAGATGCTGAACATCTTTTCTTTTCCTTAGTTTCTTCTCTAAAAAAAGAAAAACTTTTAAAAAAGATTCTTAATGCTTATGTTGCTCGCCTGGAAAAAGAAGGTAAGTTGAATTTATCTTCCGAAAATGAAAATTTTTACTACACTCAAGACGATAAAATCCACCGTTATGCTGATTTAAAAAATGAACTTCAAACAAATTATTTCAGGTGTCTGATTGCAGAAGAAAGGGGAACTTTAGGAAAATTAATTGCCCTGGTATTTTTTGCAAATAATCCACTAAAAGCTATCGAAAGTAAACAAATTCGGGTTCCAGTTAAATATAAAAAAATGATTTATGATTTAAGCAAGGTAAAATTCTTGCAAAATGAACTTGAGCTTTCGGATAGCGAAGCTCTTTACATTATTGCAAGGTACCGAAAAGCAACTATTTCTTATTTGGATAATATTCTTACTGACAATACTGCCAATGCAGATGAATTGTATTCTCTTCTTTTGGGAATAGATAAAAAAGATGTTGGTAAAATTTTAAGGCCGGATGGTAAATTAATTCAATTTGGATTTTTTAATCTAAATCACGAATTTAATCCTGCTTTAATTGATTGTATTGAACAGCAGGATTTTAACCTGTATTTTTCTGATTTAATTAAATATGACAATACGTCAAAAGTTTATGATTTAGATTCTTTTTCTATTTCCAAGGATAAAACAAAAGTAATGAAGCAGATTTTAGACAATCAGGAATCTGTTTCTCTTTTACTTTACGGAAAACCTGGCAGTGGTAAAACTGAATATGCAAAGTCTCTTGTAAATTGTTGTGGTAAAAAGGCAGTAATTTTCAAAAATGAAGCTGAATTATTGTCTAAAAACGAAGTTCTACAAAGATTGAATTGTCTTTTAAGTTTGACTCGTCCAGATACTATTTTAATTGTAGATGAAGCAGATACCCTTTTAAAAACTCAATCTAATTTTTTTGGATTTATGGTTCCTTCTGATTCTAAAGGTACAATTAATAAAATTCTTGAAAATTCTAAAAATAAAGTAATTTGGATTGTAAATCATATTGAACAGATTGAAGATTCTACAAGAAGACGTTTTACTCTTTCTTTTAAGTTTGAATCTATGTCTCCTGAAATGCTAAAAAGTATTGCCTTAAAAAAATTACAGCAAACTAAATTAGCTGACAACACTCAGCAAAAGATTCTGGATATGCTTGGAGCTTACCACGTAACAGGTGCTTCGGTTGATAATGTTGTTAAGGCTATAAAAAGTTTTTCTAACGAAAATTCAATTGAAAGTGAAAATATTATTCGTAATGTAGAAATTGTATTAAAAGAAAATTCTCTATTGTTGAACGGAAATTCAAAAATGAGGGAAAAAGTTTCTGATTCTTATGATTGTTCGGTATTAAATTCTTCGCTTCCTGCAGAAAAAATTGTAAAAATGGTAAAAAATGCAGATAATTTTGCCCAGAAAAATATGGGAAGTGGTAATTATATTCAAAGTGGAATTAGAATTTTACTTTACGGTTTAAGTGGTACTGGTAAAACTGAATTTGCCAGATATTTAGCAAACCAATTGAATAAAAAAATCCTCTTAAAAAGGGCCAGTGATATTTTAGATAAATATGTTGGCGGAACTGAACAAAACATTAAAGATGCCTTTGAAGAAGCTGCCGCAAATGACATGATTTTATTATTTGACGAAGCAGATTCTTTCTTTGCCGATAGAAATATGGCAAAAAACAGTTGGGAAAGAACTCAGGTAAATGAATTCCTAACTCAAATGGAAGAATTCCCTGGAATTTTGATTTGTACAACTAATTTGAGAAAGATAATGGACCCTGCTATGCTCCGTAGGTTCCACATTACTGCAGAATTTTCAGCCATGAAGGAAGAAGGAATTGAAAAATTACTCTATAAATATTTTGCTTCTTATGATTTTACAAATTCCCAGATAAGAGAATTATGTGATTATAATTCTGTTACTCCCGGTGATTTTGGCAGACTTGCTTCCAGAATTCGATTTTTGGACGAAGAAGAAATTAATTCTGATTTTATAATCTCTGAATTGTGTGATATTCAGAAAGAAAAATTAAATGAAGAATCTTCCAGTAAAAGAATTGGATTTTTTGCCTGATTTTTGGACTTGATTGGGGCGTTGCGGGGCGGAGCCCCGCTGGAAGGGGTAGCGGATAAGCCAATAAAGCAGAGCGACTTGGCTTAGGAGCCGGCTCAGGCACAGCCTTCGCCGAGACTCGCTAAAAACAGTCCACTGGACTGTTTTTGCCTGCGTTGCAGGCCGCTCCCTAAGGGGGCGGCTTTCCCCTCCTAAAAATTTAGATTATTCCTAAGGGAATTAAAATTGCCAGCAGTAAAAGATCTAGACCAATCATTGTGGTAAGGAAAAATTTCTGGAATTTTGGACTTGTGTCTGGAACGTAATTACTTGCCAGGAAAAATGGAATGTAGGTTGTGATAAATACTGGAATTGCTCCCCACCATTTATAAACCCAGATAAAAGCAGGTGTCCAGGCCAGGAATATTTCGAAAAGACTGAAGAGTAAGGCCATGGAGATTGTGGTAAATAATTTACAGGAAATACCTTTTTTGCCGTTTGAAGAAAAATACCTTTTGCTGCGGTCTTCCGGCATCATTTTAAATGAAATAATACCTGCGATTGAAAACATCATACTTAATTCCCAGGAAACTCCAATTAAAAGTACAAAGGATGAACTTGCATTGCTGACGGTCCATAGGGCATAACCCGAAAAATGTCTGATGATTGCATTCATAATTTCGTAAAACCAATGAACGCTGTACAAAGAAAATCCTGCAATTATTGCCTTGTAATTTTTATTACGAACTTCGCTCCAGTAAATGTAAAAAACGAAGGCTAAAAGGGCTATGAAAGTCCAATTGAAATTAGACGGATCTCTGACGATTACTGCATCTGCGGCCGCTTTATTTGCGGGATCTCCAAAAAGTTTTAACATAAATCACTCCTGTTTTTTATTTTTGAGGGGACAGACCTCTGGGCTTCCGGATAGGGAATTTTGATTTTTGTGAGGGGTCTGTCCCCACAATAATTTTACGTTTGTATTTTAAAAATCGCAAGAAAATGTAATTTTGCTGTCAGGGAATAGGGAGATTGGCGGGGTCTGTCCCTAATGTCCCCAAAGGAATCACAGCGTTTAGGGGTCTGTCCCCATGGATTATTGAAATTAGGGGTCTGTCCCCCTTGTTATTCTTTTGACAATCGAATATTGTTTATTTCTCGTAAATTTTAGGTTACAATAAGATAAGTGAGCTTTTCGTAATGAGTAAGAGAGAAAAAAATGTAAGTCCAAAGCGAAAAAATCGTTTTGGAGATCGTAAAGATGCCTGGCTTTTAAGGGATCAAGACGGGCTTCATATTTTAATGCCTTTTATGTATCCCAAAAAATGTGATAATGAAGCTTTTATTCGTGAGCAGATTGATTTAACTGCTATAAATAAATACTTAGAGAAGAAGAATTCTTCAAATCCACATCCAGAATTTCCATACAAAGTTTTCCAAGTTATAGTTGCCGCTTTTGCAAAGGCTGTTTATCTCCGTCCAAAAATGAATCAATTTGTACGAGGCCAGCGCCTTTGGGCAAGAAAAGAATTTTCGGAAGCCTTTATGGTAAAACGTCAATTCACTGATTCTGCAAAAGAAGGGGTGGCCTTTTTGACTTTTCCACAGGAAGGCCAACATTATTGCCCGATGGAATTTGTGCATGAAAAACTTTTTAAGATTGTTTATCCAATAAAACAAGGTAAAGGGGATTCTATTTCAAATTCAATTGATATTTTAACCAAATTTCCTCACTGGGTTGTCCGTATTTTTATGGCTATTCTTAATTGGCTTGATTTTCATGGACGTGTTCCTGCTTCTCTTATGAAGGGAGATCCATCTTATTCCTCTATTTTTTTGACAAACCTGGGTTCAATCAAATTGAATGCGGGCTATCATCATCTTTCGGAACGCGGTTCTAATTCAATTTTTGTGACTGTTGGCGAATATCATCAGGCTCCTTTTTATGATGAAAAGGGAAATGTAGAAATGCGTCAGGTGCTTGATATGGGAATTACTTTGGATGAACGAATTGCCGACGGATATTATTATTCAAAAACAATTAAATTATTAAAATACTTATTAGCTAATCCAGAACTTTTGGATGAAGATGTAAGTTGTGAGGTAAATTATGAATAATGTGACTGTAAAAACTCCTTGGATGGCAGCTTACAGCGATGTTCCTTCTCATTTGGAATACTCAAATCGTTCTATGAGTGCAGAATTAGGAGAAACTGTAAAAAAATATCCAAATAATATTGCATATGAATTTATGGGTAAAAAAACTACTTTTAAGAAGGCTTTTGAAGCAATTGAAGAATGTGCCAAAGCATTAAAAGGCTTAGGTATTAAAGAAAATGACCATGTTACTATTTGTCTTCCTAACTGTCCTCAGGCAGTTACTATGTTTTATGCCGTAAATATGATTGGCGCAATCAGTAATATGATTCATCCACTTTCAAGTGAAAATGAAATTGCTTTTTATTTGAATGATTCAAAGAGTGTTGCCGCTATTACCTTAGATCAATTTTATGGTAAATTTGATTCAATCAAAGAAAAAGTTATTAATTTAAATCACCTGATTATTGCAAATGTAAAAGATGCTTTGGGGCCAGTTAAGGCTTTTGGATATTCGATTACACAAGGTAGAAAAATTCCAAAGGTTATAGAGAAAGATAATGTTATTTTGTGGAAATCACTTTTAAAAAAGGCTTTAGGAGTAAGTGAATATAAGGCAAATCGCCAGGGCAAAGATCCATCTGTAACTTTGTATTCAGGCGGAACAACTGGAACTACAAAGGGAATTTTATTAAGTAACTTGAATTTTAATGCCTTGGGCTCACAACTTGAAGCAATGTGCCATGGATTTGAACCTGGTTCAAGAATGTTAGCCGTAATGCCAATGTTCCACGGTTTTGGCCTTGGAGTTTCAATTCATACTATGTTGATAAAAGGTGCCAGATGTATTTTGGTACCAAGATTTACTCCTAAGACTTATGCAAAATTAATAATCAAATGTCGTCCAAATTATATTGCCGGTGTTCCAAGTTTGTATGAAGCTTTAATCCGAAATGATTATCTTAAAGATGCAGATTTATCTTGTCTTAAAGGTATTTTCTCTGGTGGGGATTCACTTTCAATTGAATTAAAGAAGAAATTTGATGCTTTCTTAAAAGATCATAAATGTAGTGTTCGTGTACGTGAGGGATATGGTACTACAGAATGTGTTACTGCTTCTTGTTTAACTCCATACAATAAAGAAAAAGAAGGTAGTATTGGTATTCCATTACCAGATATGTATTACAAAATTGTAAAACCAGGTAGTGAAGAAGAACTTCCATACGGAGAGGAAGGTGAAATCTGTCTTGCTGGTCCTACAGTTATGATGGAATATGTAAATCAACCGGAAGAAACTGCAAATACTTTGAGAAAACATGCTGATGGTATGACTTGGGTTCACACTGGTGACTTAGGCTCTATGGACCAGGAAGGATTTATCTATTTTAAGCAGAGAATTAAAAGAATGATAATCACAAATGGTTATAATGTTTATCCAAGTCAACTTGAAAATATAATTGATGCTCACGAAAAAGTTCAGATGTCTTGTGTAATAGGTGTAAAAGATCCAATCAAGATTCAAAAGGTAAAGGCATTTATTATGCTTAAACCTGGAATTGAAGCAACAGAAGAATTGAAAGAGGAAATATTAGATTATTGCCGTAAAAATATCGCTAAATATGCTATGCCATACGATATTGAGTTTAGGGCAGAATTACCAAAAACTCTTGTTGGAAAAGTTGCTTATCGTAAACTCGAAGAAGAAGAACTGGGAAAATAGATTTTTTTGAAATTTGTGGGGACAGACCCCTAGGGAGTTGACCCCGAGAGATTGTGCAAAAATCAATGGGGACAGACCCCTAATTAAGTGTTGAATTGTAAACTTTAAACTTGAAGTAAGGTTTACAATTCGATAATATTGCAGTCATGAAAAATAAAATCTTACTTAAAAGTTCTTTTATTGCCCTCTTTGCGGCAATTATTTGTATTGGCTGCTTTTTGAAAATCCCTCTAGGACCTGTTCCTATTGTTCTTCAGAATGCTTTGTGTATTTTAACAGCAAGTTTGCTTGGCGGATGGCTTGGTGGAATTCCTACTTTGCTATTTTTACTTGCAGGATTGATTGGATTTCCAGTTTATTCTGCCGGTTCAAGTGGAATTGCAGTATGGATTGGTCCAACCGGTGGATTTTTATTTGGATATTTTCTTGGCGCTCTTTGTGCAGGTATTATTGCGGGGCGTCCAAGTGTTAGCGAAAAGAAATTTTCAGTAAAAAATTTAATTCGAATCAGTCTGGCATTTTTAGCTGGAATGATTATTCTTTATGTACCTGGAGTAATTCATTTTATACGCTGGGCTTCTAAGGCTGGTAAGGTTCCAGTGGATAAGACAGCCTTTGCATATACAATGTCGGCTTGTGTATTACCTTTCCTTCCTGGAGATTTAATAAAAATTATAGTTGGAGTTCCTGTTGTTTTAAAACTTCGTCCTGTTTTGGCCCAATATTTTGGGACTGATTTGAAAAAAGAGGAAAAATCGGGAGAATAAATAGGGGTCTGTCCCCAAGGGATTTGAAGCCTTGGCCTTGGTCGTTTTGAAAAAAAATGTTGAAAATGGTGGGGTCTGTCCCCTAATATTGCAGGATAACTGGAATATCTTAGGGGTCTGTCCCCTCTGATATTATAAATACTTAAATTGGATAAACAGATATGATTTCAATCAAAAATCTTTCAAAATCATTTGTAACCGCCCAAGGAAAAATCCAGGCCTTAAAAAATATTTCACTGGATATTTGTGATGGCGACTGTCTCCTTATTGCCGGTGAAAATGGTTCAGGAAAAAGTCTTTTAATGTCCATAATTGCCGGCCTGGAAGAAGCAGATTCTGGTCAGATAGAATCTAATTCCCGGGTTGGTTTAGTATTTCAGGAAGCAGAAACTCAAATTTTGGGGGAGACTCCCAGAGAAGATATTGCCTTTGGTCCTAAAAATCTGGGATGGAAAAATGAGAAAATTCAATCTGCTCTTGAAAATGCATTAGAAAAAACAGGATTGACATCAAAAGCCGATTTTCCGGCAAGATTTTTATCGGGTGGGGAAAAAAGAAGATTGGCGGTTGCCTGTATGATTGCCATGGATCTTCCTGTTATTATTTTGGATGAACCATATGCAAATCTAGATTATTCGGGAGTAAAGCAGGTTAATCAATTAATCAAGAAACTAAAATCCGAAGGAAGAACGGTTATTATACTGACACATGAAATTGAAAAATGTATGGGCCTTGCAAATAGATTTGTAGTCCTTTTCCGGGGTGAAAAAATGTTTGATGGAAAAGCAGAGGATGGCCTTAAAGAAGATCTTGAAAAGTGGAATATAAGAAATCCTTTGCTTTCTTATAACTCTTTGAATGATTTAATTTGGTAGAAGGAGTGAAGAAATGTAGAGGGGACAGACCTCTAGGATTTCAAAAAAAATATGTCACAGGATGTTTCTTTATTTTCATATAAACAAGGTTCCTCTTTCCTGCACAAAATCCCCGCTACCTGGAAAATAATTTTTATTCCCCTTATCAATATTTTATTTCTCTCGCTTCCTCCATATTTCGCGATAATTTTGATTGTTCTGCAGTTTATTATCGCCACCTCTTTGCGTTTTTCTTTTAGAGAACAATTTTGCGATGTAAAACCCATTATTTATTATGCCTTTTTGCTTTTAGCTTTTAAGATAATTTCGTATTTTGTAGTATTTTTTTCCAATTTTGAGTGGGGTCTGTCCCCTTTAAAATCACTTTGGGAATATTTCAAAAATTGGTTGGGACAATGTTGGGGACAGACCTCTACAGATTTTGGAAATTCGGGAGGGCAGGGGGGACAGCCCCCTATTTTCACCTGGGAATCAGAAAAGGACACAGTGTTTCTTTTGTTAAAACTCTTTTCAATTATGCAAAGTGCGTCTTTAATTTTTAAGACTTCAACAGCTCTGGAACTTCGGCAAGGAATCGGAAAAATTGAATCCTTTTTGCGCAAAATATTTCACCTAAAAAAAGAAAATCTCCTAACAGATTCACTATCAATGTTCTTAAATTTTATCCCCATGGTATCAAAAATCTGGAATCAATCAAAAAAAGCCTGGCTTGCCCGCGGCGGAAAAATTTCCATCAAAATGTATAAAGTGCTCATCCCTCTTTTATTTTCTGTCGGAATGAAAAAGGCCTACAACATGGCAAGAGCAATTTCAATTAGAAAGTAATTTATTTCAAAGTGAGGGGTCTGTCCCCAAATAATTTCAAAAATTTCTTAGGTGGGGAAAGCCTTCCCCTCGCTTCAAACCTCCGGTTTTCCGCTACCCCTTCTAGCGGGAGAATTTACTCTACTTTTGCCCCCGCAACGCCCCAGTTTGACTAAAAAATTTAGGGGTCTGTCCCCTGGGATTTAATGTGAATTTTATGGGGTCTGTCCCCACACAATAAAAAAAGGAGGGGTCTGTCCCCACGGTATCAAAAATTACTCTTCAGAATGTAGGCTTACTTCTCCGGAATTAAGAGTTTTTCTACTTCCGTCAGGAAGTTCAACAATTAAAGAAGCCTTTTCATCGATATCGATTGCTTTTGCCTGGTAAATTGATTTTTCGTCGCCAATCACTGGGTGGATTGTTAAGGTTTTTCCAATCAAAAATGATTTTTCTTTATATTCTTTTATTAGTTCTTGTGGCTTTTCTTCTAAAATTTTTATAACTTCACCTGCTACTTCTGCTGCAAGTTGGCAACGGGAAATATTTTTATTGTTTTTACCTTCAATAGAGCCTGCATTTTTATTTGCTAAAAAAATTTCTTCATTATCTTTTATGTTAATTCCAATTCCAATAATTGCAGATTCAATTATTCCGCTTTCAAAATTGGTAAATCCTTCTGTCAGTATGCCACAAACTTTTTTCTGGTTAATAAAAATATCATTTATCCATTTAATTTTTGTCTCTACACTAAAAAGTCTTTCAATTACCCTGCAAACCGCTACTGCACTGAAGGCGGTAAATCTGGCAGCGTCCTTTATTCCATTTTCCGGGGCGTAAATTATGCTCAAATATATTCCAGTTTTTGCTGGTGAAACAAAAGTTCTTCCTAATCGTCCTCGTCCACTTGTTTGACTTTCTGCCACAATTAATGATTTATGATACTTTTTTCCGGCTTCTGTTAAACTTCCGTCAGAATTTCTTAGATTTCCACACTGGCTTAAGATTTTTTTTGCGTAAGTATTGGTTGAATCAATCTGACTAAAGGCTTCTATATGGCTGTCTTTTAATTCCGGATATTTTTCTAAAAGAAAAGTTGATAGGCTTTCCTGTGAAAAAATATCTGCAGGAACTTTTAAAATATATCCACCGTTTGTTGTTCCTTCAATTATGCAGCCTTTGTCTCTTAAAGAATTAACTGCTTTCCATATTGCTGCTCGGCTAACTCCACAAGATTCTGCAAGTTTTTCCCCAGAAAGAGGAATATTAATATTTTGGGATAAGATTTCTAAAACCTTTTCTTTTGTAGTCATATTTTAAGTATATCAATTTTATTCTTCAATTTGAATTGAAATATAACACACTTCTATTTGTATATTACTTCTCAAAATTGTAAAAAAACGCTATATTACTAACATCAGTTGACGGGAGGTCGCAGATAAGGATGTATAAAATTACTATGCCTTTTTATCTGCGACCTTCTTGTTTTTACTAATAAAACTCTGGAGTTTTTATATGGGCTTACGTGATGAATGTGGTGTTGTTGGTATTTATGGCGCTGAAAATGCAGCTTCACTGACTTACTTTGCATTGGTTTCTTTACAGCATCGAGGTCAGGAAAGTGCAGGTATAGCAGTTAGTAATGGCCAGACAATCAATTTACATAAAGACATGGGCCTGGTTGGAGATATTTTTCAGCAGGGGCATTTTGAAAATCTTAAGGGTTCAATTTCTGTAGGACATGTCCGCTACGCTACTGCAGGTGGACGTACAATTGAAAATGCACAGCCTTTTTTAAATACATTTAAACTTGGTACAATTGCATTAGCTCATAATGGTCAGCTTGTAAATTATGAACCTCTTAGAGAAATGCTGGAAGATTCAGGAAATACTTTTTCATCTACAAGTGATACTGAGGTTATTCTAAAATTAATTGCAAGAAATTATAAAAAGGGCATGGAAACTGCTCTGGTAAATACAATTCAGTTGATAAAAGGTTCATATGCACTTTGTATTATAACTGAAGATACCTTAATTGGTGTAAGGGATCCTAATGGTATTCGTCCTTTAATTTTGGGAAAAGTAGGCGATGGATTTATTCTTGCCTCTGAATCTTGTGCAATTGATTCTGTAAATGGCGAAATCATTCGTGATGTTGCTCCAGGGGAAATCATAATTATTAATAAAGATGGACTTAAATCAATTAATTTTGGTGAAAAGACTAATAAACAGACTTGTATTTTTGAATATGTTTATTTTGCCCGTCCGGATTCTGTGATTGATGGTATTCCAGTTCAAAATGCCCGCTACAAAATGGGTGAAGTTCTTGCAAAAGAATCTGCTGTTGATGCTGATGTTGTAATTGGTGTTCCAGATAGTGGAATTGGTGCTGCCATGGGGTATGCTAAAGCTACTGGTATTCCTTATGTAACTGGAATTATCAAAAATAAATATATTGGAAGAACTTTTATTGCTCCAACTCAAGAAGAACGTGAAAATATGGTTTTTGTTAAGTTGAATGCAATTTCCAGTGATCTAAAAGATAAGAGAGTTGTTGTAATTGATGATTCAATTGTTAGAGGTACAACAAGTCGTCGTTTAGTTCAGATATTAAAACGTGCAGGTGCAAAAGAAGTTCACTTTAGAGTTTCTTCTCCACCTGTAAAATTCCCATGTTATCTGGGAATTGATACACCAAGTAAAAGTGAGTTGATTTCTAGTAATCATGAAGTAGAAGAAATCCGTGCTGAAATTGGTGCAGACAGTCTTGCCTTTATCAGTTTAAAAGGAATGCTAGATGCGCTAAATTCTTCAATTCAGGAATCACCAGAAGGAAAAACTGGATTCTGCCAGGGCTGTTTTAGTGGTGTTTATCCTGTTGCTGGAAGTAAGTAAAATTATTCTTTTCTAAGAAAAATTACAGTCACGTCGTCGTAGGCCTCTGTATCACCAACAAAAGTATTTAAATCATCAATAAGTGATTTGCTTTGTTCTTCGATAGAGAGGTTTATGTTTTTGTGGATAGTTTCCATTAATCTCTGGCGGCCATATTGTTTTCTTTCTTGATTTATAGATTCATAAATTCCATCAGTGTATAAAATTAATTCATCACCAGGAGCTAATTCCATATTTATCTCGGTGAATTTTGGCTCAATTCCATCAAAACCAATAATATTACTTCTTGGAATTTCAAAAATCTGATTGAGAAAATAAAGTTTATCTTCATTTTTTCTATAAATAATAGGATCTGGATGGGCACCGTTTACAAGTTGTATTTTGTTACCCTCAATTCTGATAAGAATACCAGTCATAAAGTTTTCGATATTGTTCTTTTCACTTTTAAAACGTTTATCTATGATTTTTAATACGTCTTTTATCTTTTTGTCTTTATTTAAATAGAATTCCTGATGAATAATATTGTGGACAAGCATGGCAACCAGAGCAGAACCGATACCATGGCCCGAAACATCAAAAATGGCTAGACCGTCTAATTTTTTATCTCTGAGGAAGAAATCATAAAGGTCTCCGGAAACTCCTGACATTGCCTTAAAATAACAATTCAATTCCCAGCCATCCGGTTTTTCATAATTCTGTGGATAGAAACTCTGTTGAACATAAGAGGCAAGTAATAATTCCTTGTCGACCTGTTTTGAATGTCTTGAAATTGTTTGAAGTTCTGTTGTAAGTTGCCTACTGTATTTTTGAAGTAAATTTTCTACAAGAATGTGACCATAACGTGCAACCAAAGTCATTTCACTAGGGAGATATTCATCTGAATTATATTTTTGCCCAATAAATATCTTGAAAAATGGATTTTTATCCTGATAGTAGGCATAGGCGAAAGTGTTATCTTCAAAAGTTTGAATTTCCTTTTTTATTTTATTTTTGTCACTTTCTTTTATCTGCCGTGCGGCTATATGCTTATCTGCAGTTGAATATGGAATTTGATAGTTATCACCTTCCTGTTTTATATAGAAAAAAATGTATCTGCAATGAAGAAGTTTTGTGATTCTTGTGGCAGTCAATAAATAGGCATCTTTTGAATCGGAAATTTTTTCGAGTTCCTGTTTAAAAGTCTGTAAGTCTGTTTTAATAGTTCTGGATTCCAAAGTCAAAAAGGTATTTACTGTAGTTTTTACAAGGTAGAAATATATTGGAGAAACCATTGCTACAATTGCAGATAAGTTTTTAAATCCACCCATAGAATTTGTTTTATATAGAATTGATAAAGTAACTGCAATTGAACTTGAAAATCCAAGACCAATTAACAGTCTTCGAATTAAATAATTTATCTTTTCACTTCTATATTGGAAAACAGAAGCAATCTGAATTATTGGAAGATATAAAAAAGTAACTGCAATCGAATTGAATTCAGATGTAGAAAAGTGCATTAAAGGAATATGCATTATAAGATTTTTTATATTATAAGCAAAAAGTGTAAAAAGGGAATAAAAAATTCCCATACTAAGATATCTTAAAAGCATTGTAGCCTGTCTTGAAGCTGATGCCAAAAGGTAGATTGAAAGAACAATAAGGGTCAGGCCAGCAAGAATAATCATAAGGTGAACAAGGTAGAACAGGGGATTATGCAAGATTGTAAAACCTGGTTTTAAACTGATAAGAAAATATTTTAGCAAGGTGATTTCTGCAGTTGCTACACAGGATATTAATGAAATCCTTTTAATAAAAGAAAATTTTCGATTACCGTGGAAACTTCTGGAAATGAAAATAAAAAAGGTGAAAATTGTCAGAGTTCCAAAAACATCGAAAAGAACAGAGCTGATATTTACAACTATTTCTGATTTAGGAATTTCAAAATAAAAATTGAAGATGGAAAGTCCAAGGCAGTAGAGAAAATAGATTATTGGTTTTGAATATTTATTTTCAGCATAATAAAAAGCACAAAAGATACCACTGCCGATTGTAAAAAGTGCTAGTAATAAGTTCTTAAAAATTTCTCTTGGGGTTTCGTTTGGGACAATGAATTTAATGATGAAAAATTCTAATAGTATAAAAATACAAGAGGTGGAACCTATAATTATGGCATTTTTTTTTGCACTTGCTGACATTATTATAATTATAAGGTAAGCAATAAAAGAAAACTATAATTTATTGTTAGAATTATTTATCTTAAGATAATTCCTCCACCTATAATTACGTTATCTTTGTACAAAACTACAGATTGACCGGGGGTTACGGCATATAGGCCTTCGTTGAATGTAATTTTCCAAGGTTGACCTTTGTATTCTGTATCATCGTCTGGGGATGGAAGGTATTTTTCGATAGTTCCGAGTTCTGTTTTACTTCTAAGTCTTATTTTTACAAAGGCTTCAAAAGTTTCGTTTGGTTCTATATTTCCTGGCCAGACAAAATCATCGGCAATCAGGCTGGTGGAATTTAATAGGGATTTTTCTGCGAGAACGATTTGATTATTTTTGGCATCAATTTTTTTGACGTAATAAGGAATTGGACCAGAAACACCCAAGCCCCGGCGTTGACCGATAGTGTAATGTTCTATACCTTTGTGTTTTCCTAAAACTTTTCCATTGATGTCTACAAAATCTCCGGGAATTGATTCTTTATCGGCGAATAAAACATCAAAATATTTCATGTCGATAAAATCCTGGCTTTCTTTGCGAGTGGCGGCCTGAAGATTATATTTGCGGGCTAATTCAAAAACTTCGCTTTTGTGAACATTTGCAAGAGGAAATCTTACTTTTTCCAAAATTTCAGAAGGAAGACGGCAAAGAAAATAAGTTTGATCTTTTTTATCATCAAGGGCACAGGCTATCATACAGGGGTTTGATTCACTTCCCCACAGTCCATTTTCCGGGCGGACAATCATTGCGTAATGGCCAGTGCAGAAATAATCATACTCAATATTTATTTTTTTAAGTCCCTCTAAAAGAGCTCCGAATTTTACAAATCGATTGCAGCGAATACAGGGATTTGGGGTTTTTCCGGATCGATATTCATTTGTGAAATAGTCCAGAACCTGTTCATTGTATTCTTTGCTGACGTCAATTACATGGTATTCAATGTTTTCCTGCTTGCAAAATAATTCACATTCTTTTATGTTTTCAATTTCTTTAGGGCCGTAACAGGCTTCCTGAAATGCAACTTCCTCAAAATTTTTGAGATGGCCATCCCATAAAGACATCGTAACACCGATAACTTTACATCCTTTTTGTTTTAAGAGAAGAGCTGTTAATGTAGAATCGACGCCCCCAGAAAGTCCAACAACAACGGTTGAGCCTGCTGGTGGAAGTGGCTGTGGAATATATTTCAAAGTAGGATCCTTTTCTAAATTCGTTATAGAAGATTTTATGGTTTTAGGGTAATTGATTTATTGGGATGGGTCAAGGGAGGGGGCGAGGGGTCTGTCCCCACAAGTTTTGATGTGATGGGGGATTTTTGGTTTGGGGGATTTGTGGGGACGGATTTGTGGGGACAGTCCCCTTTATTTTTTTGTTTCCCTAGTTAGATTTTTTGTGGAGTTTCAAAATAAGTTAAAACTTTTACGTGCTGGAATAAAATTTTGTGGCTTATAAATAGAATAAAGTGATTGAATTTGAAGGTTAAGTGAAAATTTTATTGGTAGTTAAGCGTTTTTTATAATTTTTCTTGAAATACCTGTTAAACGAGCTATTTGATTTTCTTTTATACCACTATTTTTTAATAACTTTAAACGATCTTGAATTTTTTCAAGCGGTAAATGATTAATTTCAAAAATGTTTGATACTTCGAAAATCCGTTTTATGAATATTGTTTTTAATTCATCATTTTTTAATTTGTCTAATCCTACGGAATTGTATTCCATACATAAATCATCATTTTCTTCATATAAAAACTTTATTAAATTATTTTTACCATTGAAAATATCAAATACAAACGAGATTTTTACATAATTTATATCATGGTTTATAGATTGTTTAGAGCTCCACTGATATTTAAACCACGCACATATTCCGGCTTTTTCGGGATTTTGAATAATATATCTGTAAACAACCTTAAAATATTCCTCAGAATCAACAGGCTCGCTTTTATATCTGCCTTGAAATAAGTGGCCCGTTCTTTCGTATTTGTGATTAAAATAGTAAACATATGAACATGCCAGTTTTTTTACAAAAAGAGACATAAAATCATTTCCTTTCCCGATTAGAATGTGAACATGATTTCCCATTAAACAATAGGCATAAATATCTATTCCCAAATTTTGACTATATTTTTTGATTCTATTCAGGAAAAAATATCTGTCTTCATCATCATAAAAAAGGTTTTGCTGATTATTTCCCCTTAAAATTATATGGTAAATACCACTTTCGCCTCGTTTTCGTTTTTCTCTCATATATTATATTATTGATTTGATTGTTACATTTTTGTCAATTTTTGGGGTCTGTCCCCTTATTTTTTTAAATTATTATAATCATTTGATGGGGACAGTTCCCTTAGAGTGCTCTGTGGTTTTAATTAGAGGGGTCTGTCCCCATCAAAATTATCTAAAAAGTAAAAACAACTCCCGAGTACAATTGGAAGTCATATAGCATCGAAGTTTCTACATTATCTTTATTCCAAATGAAATAATTGTCCAAACCACCGTAAATATTTAGATTTTTTAGGATTTGGTAATCACCAGAGAGTGAAAGTCTTAGGATAGATTCTACTTCCCCGTCTTCATTGGAAGGGTTAATTGTTGGATCTTGTGTACTTGGAGCAAGGACCGGTTCTTTTACACTCCAGTCATAATTTAACTCATTGACCATAATTCCATGAGCCATATAGAAAATTTCTGCTGTGGAAGACCATTTTTTCCAGGATTGGTATGTTGCTTTTAAATTACCTACAATGCAATCACCACCGTATACATAACCTATACAATTTTTGATGTAATTGATTCCTGTATTATTATCAAATTCCCTTACATGTCCGTAAAAACTGAGACCTTGTGTTCCAGTTGAAGAATCGTATGCTTCTCTTAGATAAAGGCATGGATCAGTATAAACTCCTTCAATAGAGATTTTAAAAACACCTGTTTTAAGAGGATTTATGTATTTTACCCCAAGTAAATATCCGCTTTTTCCAGGTCTCCATCCCTCCCCATTTTTTCCTTTTGGTTCTCCAGGACCTACCATTTCATCTATAATCCATTCTCCATAAAGGTTAAGGCCATCAATAATTGTATAATCAATAGTAAAATCAAGAATTGAGTTTGAATTTCCACGAATATAGTAGTTATGCCAAAGACCAAGAGGGTTATAAAATCTTAAATCCAGTATTCCATCTAAGTTTTGATACAACATAGCTTCGGCAATGCTTAGATTGATTCTATCTTTGAAAAATCTGAAATCAAAACGATGGGCCATGAACATTTTTATTCCTTCCACAGAATCATTTTGATCACTATTAGTTAAATCTTGAGAATGTGGATAGAAAATTGATACAAAAGACCATTTAAATTGATTGTAAAATATAGACATTCTCAGATTATTGTCATAAAGGGCATTTCCACCAAGTAAAAGATTGCCGCTTTCACCATTTCCCCATCGAATTACATCTCTACCAGCAGATAAACTCCAATGTTCACTACCGGCGGACATGAAAGAACGGAATGGAAAATTTAAATCTATACAAGAAATTGCCTGTAAGGGAAGGTAAGGAATATTTGACATGAAATTAGAACCGTAAATCTGTGTTTCTAAATCAGAATTTCCGGTTCCTGAAGTATAACCTAAAGAAAGATTTGAATATCCGTAAATATAATTACCAGCAAATCCCTCAGCTTCGAGCAATAATAATCTATTTCTTTTTTCAAAATCATAGTACCAGTCAGATTCTTGTGTAAAATCTTGAGAGTTTGTGTGGAAAAAGAATTCTGGATTAAGGCTTCCGTTCAATGAAAAATTGAAATTATCTTTTGTCGAAAATCTGGAAGGTTTATTAAGGATTTCATAGATTTTGTCGTAAAGAATGTAACTATTTTTGTTTTTTAATAGGGGGCTGCCCCCACCATTTTTGACTTCCGCACTTTCTAGGGGTCTGTCCCCATCAATTTTATTTTTTTCACAGAATACCCCGAGCATATTTTTTAATTCCTGGGTCGACCATGGACCAGTAGAACTTGGAAGAGCGCGGCCTTCATTTACATATAGATAGGTCATATAAGTGTAAACCTCTGAATCTACGCTCCAAATCTTTTGGTTATTTTGAGAATAAAACATAGAACTGACAAAAAGTAAAAAAATAAACACAAAACTGTATTTTTTCATAGAAGAACCTCTCTATATCTATAAATTTTGATAAAGTTTCATAAAAAAGTACATTTTTATAGCTAAATTATGGAAAAAATTTTGATGTTAAATAAAAAACTTCACATTTATACAAACAATTATATTTTTATAGTTTCAATTGTCAATGAAAGTCAATTTGTAGGGGTCTGTCCCCTTGATTTTTACATAAGAGGTGAAAGCCTTCCCCTCGCTACAAACCTTCGGTTTTCCGCTACCCCTTCTAG
Source organism: Treponema sp. (assembly GCA_024682655.1). Classification (GTDB taxonomy): domain Bacteria; phylum Spirochaetota; class Spirochaetia; order Treponematales; family Treponemataceae; genus Treponema_D. The sequence goes on along the minus strand of JAIKYZ010000108.1, from coordinate 50,593 downwards.
CGGGCTTCAATCGCCAGCCCGTAACGCCTAGCTAAATTAGGGGTCTGTCCCCTTTAAATAAGAAAACTTCAGAAAAAATACTAAAATGGACTGTTAGGCAATTCAATTTTTATTGCTTTTCTATACAAAGCGTGGGGACAGACCCCAAAATAAAAAAATCAGTGGATATATTGAAATCCCTGGGGACAGACCCCTAACCCCCTATGTAATTAATCAAATCTTTAGGGGTCTGTCCCCACTCTTATTGACACTTACAAAATCAAGGATTATAAAATTTAAAAAATAAAAATTTATGTAATTTTATTAATATAAAGAGGTCAAATTATGGCAAAAATCTATACTTCAATTGATCAATTGATTGGACACACTCCACTTTTAGAACTTACTCATATAGAAAAAGAATTTAATACTAAAGCTAAAATCTTAGCAAAATTGGAATATTTCAATCCGGCTGGCAGTGCAAAAGACCGTATTGCAAAGAAAATGATTGATGATGCAGAAAAAGAAGGAAAATTAAAGGAAGGTTCTACAATCATTGAGCCAACTTCTGGAAATACAGGAATAGGATTGGCATCTGTTGCAGCCGCCCGTGGATACAAAATAATAATTGTAATGCCAGAGACTATGTCAGTTGAAAGAAGACAAATTATGAAAGCCTATGGAGCTGACCTGGTTCTTACAGAAGGTTCAAAAGGTATGAAAGGTGCTATTGAAAAAGCAGATGAAATTGCTAAAAAAACACCTAACAGTTGGATTGCAGGTCAATTTGTAAATCCTTCAAATCCAAAGGCCCATTTTGAAAGTACTGGGCCAGAAATCTGGGAAGATACAGATGGAAAAGTAGATTATTTTGTTGCTGGGGTTGGAACCGGTGGAACTTTGACTGGGGTAGGACAATATTTAAAGTCAAAAAACAAAAAAATCAGAATAGTAGCAGTTGAACCAGCAGGTTCGCCAATTCTTTCCAAGGGAATTTCAGGAGCTCATAAAATTCAAGGAATTGGAGCTGGATTTATACCAGAAGTTCTTGACACAAAGATTTACGATGAAGTTCATACAGTCGAAGATGATGATTCTTTTAAGTATGGTAAGATTCTCAATCGTACAGAAGGATTTTTAGTTGGTATTTCAGCAGGTGCAGCTCTAAAAGTTGCAATAGACTTAGCTCAAAAAGAAGATAATTCGGGTAAAACTATTGTAGTTCTCATTCCAGATAATGGCGATAAGTATTTATCTACAGCTTTATTTCAGGATTAAATCATAAAAAACTAGGGGTCTGTCCCCTCTGTCAAAATTAAAAAAAGATTTAGGGGTCTGTCCCCATCCATACAAAAGGAAAAATTTATGGAAAACTTTAAGACTGGATTAGTAATGGAAGGTGGTGGAATGAGAGGAATGTTCACCGCCGGGGCAATAGATGTTCTGATGGAAAATGGAATTATCTTTGAAGGTGCTATTGGGGTATCTGCAGGTGCGACTTTTGGATGCAATTATAAATCAAAACAAATAGGCCGCGCCATCAGATACAATAAAAAATATTCTCATCATCCTAAGTATGGTTCTTTTTCTAATCTTTTTAAGACTGGAAATCTTTATGATCCTGAATTTTGCTACGATATCCTTCCACATAAACTGGATGTATTTGACTTAGAAACCTATAAAAAAAATCCGATGGAATTTTATGTTGTCGTTTCAGATTGTGTAAGTGGAAATCCAATTTACAAGAAATTAGAAACTTGCGATAAAAATGAACTTACCTGGATGAGAGCAAGTGCATCCATTCCCTTAGTTTCAAAAGTAGTTGAAGTAGATGGTTATAAATTGCTGGACGGTGGAATGACAGATTCAATTCCACTCCAATATTTTGAAAGTCTGGGTTATAATCGCAATATAGTAATACTCACACAAACCCGTTCATTCGTAAAAAAGCCTACTAAAATGATTGGTCTTATGAAATTTATGCTCCATAAGTACCCAAAAGTTGTAGAATCGATGAAAAATCGTCCTAAAAGATATAATTCCGAAAAAAAATATGTTTTCGAAAAGGAATCAAAAGGCGAAGTTATAGTAATTTGTCCTCCTGAAAATTTCAAAATGAACCGACTTGAACATAACCCCCAAAAACTTCAGGCCTGTTATGAAGCTGGTCGCCAATCCGCTTTGGAAAAAATTGACGAAATTAAAAATTTCTTAAATCAAAAATCAATTTAAGGTGGGGAAAGCCTTCCCCTCGCTTCAAACCTCCGGTTTTCCGCTACCCCTTCCAGCGGGCTTCAATCGCCAGCCCGCAACGCCTGTCTAAATTGAGGGGTCTGTCCCCTTTAAAAATTATTCTAAAAGGATTTTATTTATAGTTGGGGACAGACCCCAAAGAAAAACAGAGGTCTGTCCCCAATTTTTTAATATTTCCACTGTTATTAAGTAATTTCACTCACAATATTTAGAGATCTGTCCCCAGATATTGAGGGGTCTGTCCCCTTTAAAAATTATTCTAAAAGGATTTTATTTATAGTTGGGGACAGACCCCAAAGAAAAATAGAGGTCTGTCCCCAACATTTCCTCCTCCTTATACCACACTTTTAATTATACTAAAGAAAGTAAGTAAAATTTAAAAAATCACTGTCTTTTTATTGACATTAAAGGGCTATGCAGATATATTAAAATCATAAACTATGAAAATTTCATTCAACTTTGTATCATATTCATTCTTCTCTTTTGAGGCTTTTTCCTTTTATGGCTTTAATAAGTCAAGGAAGGCTAGATAAAGCGTAGAACGAATATCGAAACGTAAAAAGGCAAGGTTTTTGATATAAGTGAAAGAAGGCTCTACTCTTTATCGGGTAGGGCCTTTTTTATTTTTTGTTAGAATAATTTCTGGTTTTTGTGAAATATTTTTGGAGGTTTTATGACTGAACTGGAAAAAGCACGCGATGGTATTAATAAAATTGATAAGAAAATGGCTGAACTTTTCGAAGAACGTATGAATCTTGTTGTAAATGTTGCTGATTATAAAAAGAAAAATGGTATGCCAATTTTTGATTCTTCTCGCGAAAAACAGGTTATCGAACGTTGTGTAGGCTACATCAAAAATCTTAATCTTCAGCCTTATTATGTTCAGTTTATCCAGGATTTGATGGATATCTCAAAAAAATATCAGCATAAACTCCTTGAAGGTGCAAAAATTGCCTACAGCGGAATTGAAGGGGCTTTTGCAAATATTGCTGCTAAAAAAATATTCCCAGACGGTGTTTTAATTCCCTATGCCGATTTCCAGTCCGCCTATGAATCTGTCGAAAAAGGCGATTGTGATCTTGCTGTCCTTCCTATTGAAAATTCATTTGCTGGTGAAGTTTCTCAAGTAACAGATTTAATGTTCACCGGAAAACTTTATGTAAACGGCGTTTATTCCATGTCCGTAACTCAAAATCTTCTGGCCCTTCCTGGATCAAAACTCCAAGATATCAAAACTGTTATCAGTCATCCTCAGGCTTTGGATCAATGTGCTACTTTTATTCGCGATCATAATCTGGAATCAAAATCTGCAAGTAATACTGCCCGTGCCGCTAAAGAAGTTGCTGATATGGGGGACAGTTCTATCGCTGCTATTGCCAGTCTGGAAACAGCCAAATTATACGGGCTGGAAGTTATTCAAGAAAAAATCAACGAAAATTCTTCTAATACAACTCGTTTTGCAGTTTTTTCCAAGGTTAAAGAAAATGTAATCAACTCTGAAGATTACAGCACTTTCATCTTAATGTTTGTCGTTAAAAATGAATCGGGTTCTTTGGTAAAAGCTTTAAGTGCTATCAGTAATAATGGTTATAACATGAGGGTTGTAAAAAGCCGCCCTCTTAAAAACTCCCAGTGGGAATATTATTTTTATGTAGAAGCTGAAGGTAAAATTTCATCTGAGGCTGGTCAAAAAATGATTAAAGATCTGGAAGATAAATGTAAGATGCTAAAAGTTCTGGGTTCTTACAATCTCCATACTGATCAGATTAAATAAAATAAGGGCAAGGTAGGTTTTATGATTGTTCATGTGAATTTAGGTCAGCACAGTTATGATGTTGTTATAGAAAAAGGTCTTCTTTCTAGAGTTGACCAGGAATTAAATTTAAATCGCAAAGTTTTAGTTGTAACTGATTCTGGAGTTCCAAAAGAATATGCTCAATTTGTGGCTGATAAATCAAAAGAAGCGGTGATTGGTCTTATTCAAAGTGGAGAAGATAATAAAAGTCTGGAAAGCTGGCAGAAGCTTCTTAAATTGATGCTTGATAATAATTTTACCCGTGGTGATTGTGTTGTTGCTGTTGGTGGCGGAATTGTTGGTGATTTAGCGGGGTTTGTTGCCGCAAGTTATATGCGCGGTCTTGATTTTTATAATATTCCAACCACAGTTTTGTCCCAGGTTGATTCTTCTGTTGGCGGTAAAACTGGTGTAAATTTTAATGGCGTAAAAAATATCGTTGGTGCTTTTCATCAGCCTAAAAAAGTTTTGATTGATGCAGATCTTTTAAAAACTCTTCCAAAGCGTCAGATTGCAAATGGCCTTTCTGAAGCCCTCAAGATGGCAATGACTTTTGATAAAGATACTGTTGAATTATTTAAAATTCAGGATCCTTTTGAAAAGGTTGAACTTTTGGTTCAAAAATCAATCGAAATTAAAGCCCGGGTTGTAGAAGCTGATGAAAAAGAAAGCGGTCTTCGCCGTGTATTAAATTTTGGTCATACTTTAGGCCATGGCATCGAAACAAATTGTGATGAAAAATTTTATCATGGTGAATGTGTTGCTCTTGGAATGATTCCAATGTGTTCAGAGAAAGTTCGTTCTGAATTAATTCCTCTTTTGAAAAAATTAGGTCTTCCTACTTCTTGTAAAATAAATATCGATGATGCTTGTAATGCAATCAAACATGATAAAAAGGCTGGTAAAGATTCTATTCATACTATCTATGTCAATGAAATCGGAACTTTTGAGCAAAAAGATATGTCTTTACAGGAACTTAGAAGCAAACTTGAAATGGTTATCGATAAATAAAAATTGTTTTTGGAGTCAGATATGAAAAATTCACTTGGAGAAAATCTTACAGTTACTATTTTTGGAGAAAGTCACGGTCCTTATATTGGAGTTGTTTTAGACGGTCTTACACCTGGTATGATTGTTGATAATGATTTTATTAATCATCAGTTGGATTTACGTCGTCCAAGTGGAAAAATCTCTACTGCTCGTGTAGAAAAAGATCAGTATATTCTGGCTAGTGGAGTTTTTAATGATAAAACTACAGGAACTCCTCTTACAATTTTAATTCCAAATTCTGTTCAACACAGTAAAGATTACGAAAAAACTGCAATGTTAGCTCGTCCAGGTCATGCAGATTATACTGCAAATGTAAAATATCATGGATTTCAAGATTATCGTGGTGGTGGTCATTTTTCTGGAAGAATTACTGCGGCTCTGGTTGCGGCTGGGGGAATTGTAATTCCACAACTGGCAAAAAAAGGTATAAAAATTGCAAGTCATATTAAAAGTTGCGGTGGAATAAAAGACCGTGATTTTGAAAATCTTTCTGAGGATATTGATTATCTGAATAATTCAACATTTGCGGTTTTAGATAAAAATCAGGCTGAAAAAATGCACTCTTACATGGAAAAAATTGCTGCCGAAGGTGACAGTGTTGGGGGCGTTCTTGAAAGCCTTGTTGTAGGACTTCCTGCAGGATTAGGTGAACCTTGGTTTGGAACTTTGGAAGGTCAGCTTTCTTATGCACTTTTTAGTGTTCCTGCTGTAAAAGGTGTACAGTTCGGGGCCGCTTTTGATTTAGTTGATCATAAGGGCAGTGAATTTAATGATTCTTTTAGAATTGAAGATGGAAAAGTTATTACAAGTACAAATAATAATGGCGGAATTAATGGAGGTATTTCAAATGGAATGCCAATTACTTTCCGTTGTGCTGTAAAACCAACGCCTTCAATCTATAAAGAGCAGGATACAATCAATATGAATAGTAAAGAAAATGCAAAACTTCAGATTCAAGGTCGTCATGATCCTGCAATTATCCACCGAGCGCGTGTTGTAGTGGACAGTGTAGCGGCTTTAGTTTTATATGACGCGCTTTTAGGCCGTTACGGAAGTGATTATTTTGCTCAGGGGGATAATTAATAAATGGAATATGGTTTAATTGGTGAACATTTAGGTCACTCCTTTTCAAAAGATATTCACAATCTGATTGGGGATTATAAATATGAACTAAAAGAAATTGCACCAGAAAAACTGGATGCTTTTATGAAGCTTCATGATTTTAAGGCAATCAATGTAACAATTCCCTATAAGCAGGATGTAATTCCCTATCTTGATGAAATTGATGAGTCAGCAAAGTTGATAGGGGCTGTAAATACAATCGTAAATAAAAATGGAAAATTGTACGGCTACAACACAGATTTTTACGGAATGAAATCTCTTCTGGAAAAAATGGAACTTTCTGTAAAAGGAAAAAATGTATTGATTTTGGGAACTGGTGGAACAAGTAAAACTGCCTGTGCCCTGGTTCAGTCTTTGGGTTGTGCTTCGGTTGTAAAAGTAAGTCGTCATGGGGGACCTGGGGGACAGACCCCTAAGATTTCTATGGAAAAAGGCGAGGGGACAGACCCCGAAAAAGCTGAGGGGACAGACCCCGAAGGTAAAAATGAATTATCTTGGGGACAGACCCCTATAAAAATTATCACCTATCAGGAAGCAGAAAATCTAAAAGAAACAAATATCATAATCAACACAACTCCATGCGGAATGTTTCCAAAAAGTGATGATCAGCCGATTAATCTTGAGCATTTTCCAAAATTGGAAGGAGTTCTTGATGCAATTTATAATCCAAACTCCACAAATTTGATTTTAGATGCCAAAAAACGTGGTCTAAAGGCAGAAGGCGGACTTTATATGTTAGTTGGCCAGGCAATCAAAGCGGCTGAGTTCTTTTTTGATAAAAAAATCGAAAATCAAAAAGCTGATAAGATTTTCAAAACAATCTTAGGTCGTAAAGAAAATATTGTTCTGGTTGGAATGCCTGCTTGTGGCAAAACAACAGTCGGAAAAGCAATTGCAAAACTCCTAAATCGTCAGTTAATCGATTCGGATGCAGAAATAGTAAAAGTAGAAGGCCGAGAGATTTCCGAAATTTTTGCTAAAGAGGGCGAGGAATATTTTAGAAAAGTGGAATCTCAAGTTATTGCCCAACTTTCTGAAAAAACTTCCTCTGTAATTTCAACAGGAGGAGGTGCGGTTCTAAATCCACAGAATGTAAAAAATCTCAAGAAAAACGGAAAAATCTACTTTATAAATCGTCCATTGGAAGAATTATTGCCAACAGAGGACAGACCAACTGCAAATAGTTCAGAAAAAATCCGTGGGCTTTATAATTACAGGCTGCCAATTTATAAGGCTTGTGCAGATGCTGAGGTAAAGGGTGGAATTGGCCCAGAAAAAATTGCAGACCAAATCATTCAAATTGCGGGCCTGGAGGATGATGTCAAAGACGACATCGCTACAATTTCACCGGGAATAGCAAAAGGCCAGGTGAGCGCTCCTCCGTCTAAAAGTTTGGCCCACCGTTCAATAATTTGCGCAGCCCTTTCTGAAGGACAGAGTGAAATTTCAAATATCGAATATTCCCAGGATATTCTTGCAACATTGGATTGCGTAAAAAATCTTGGTGCAAAAGTTCAGATGGGGCCTGATTGGGTAAAGATTTCAGGTTTTGCTGCTAAACATGGGGGACAGACCCCTAAAATTCCTGGGGGACAGACCCCTCAGCATCCTATGGGGACAGACCCCTCAGCTCTAATCTTTAACTGCCGCGAAAGTGGTTCAACACTCCGTTTTTTCATCCCGATGGGAATTTACTTCAGTCAGATTTCCGAATTTTACGGGGCTCCGGTTTTGATGACAAGGCCACAGTCAATTTACGAAGATTTATGTGCAAAAAATGGAATCTCTTTTGAACGTCAGGGAGAAAAAATAGTAATCAACACAAAAGGTAATAATTTTTCTAGCGGAACTTATGAAGTTGCAGGAAATATCAGCAGTCAATTTATTACGGGGCTTTTGTTTATCCTTCCACTTTTGCAGGGGGACAGTCAGATAAAATTATTACCTCCTGTAGAAAGTCGTCCTTACATCGATCTAACCATTCAGGCTATGGCTGATTTTGGTGTTGAGGTTAATTGGAAAGATGAATCCACTCTGGAAATCAAAGGAAATCAAAAATATAAAGCAAAAAATATTGCTGTAGAAGGTGATTATTCTAACGCTGCTTTTCTTGATGTTTTTAATGGCTTAGGTGGAGATGTAAAAGTCCAGGGCTTATATGATCACAGTTTACAGGGAGACCGGGTTTATAAAGAAATGTTTGAGCAACTTACAAAAACTTGTCCAACTCTGGATATTTCAGATTGTCCAGATTTAGGACCAATTCTTTTTGTTTTTGCTGCTACCCATAACGGAGGAATATTCACAGGTACAAAGCGTTTAGCAATTAAAGAAAGTAATCGCGGAAAAATCATGTGCGACGAATTGAAAAAATTTGGGGTTGAAAGTAATTATTCTGAAAATCAGATTGAAATTAAGAAAAATCAAATTCACGCTCCAGATCAAATAATTCATGGATATAACGATCATCGAATTGTAATGGCTTTATCAACTCTACTAACAAAAACAGGTGGAAAAATCGACGATGCCCATGCCGTAGAAAAAAGTTTCCCATCATATTTTGAAGTAATCAAAAGTTTGGGAATTAAAATTGAAAAAAAAGAAGGTTTAAATTGAATGGCTAAAATATCGCCATTCAATTTAACTTAGAGTTTCTTGCGAAACTCTTATATTGCGAATCAAATATCCTCGGTTGTTGAAACAACCTGCGGTATTTGATTTTAAGGAAGATTTTATCCAATAAAACAAAAAATCTTAAATCAAAAAGGTTATAGAACAGGAGAAAACATAAATGAATATGGAATTTGAAAGAAAGCTTGCTATTCCCGCAGAGGTAAAAGAAGAATTTCCGGTAACAGGAAAGGTAAGTAAAATTGTAGAAAAGAAGAGGGCAGAAGTAAAATCTGTTTTTGAAGGCAGATCTGACAAATTACTTTTGATTATAGGACCTTGTTCAGCAGATAATGAAGATGCAGTTTTAGATTACATGAATCGTCTTGCTAAAGTTCAGGAAAAAGTTCAGGACAAAATTTTAATGGTTCCTAGAATCTACACAAATAAGCCAAGAACAACAGGAGATGGATACAAAGGAATGTTACATCAGCCAGATCCAAATTCTAAGCCAGATTTGTATAAAGGATTGATTGCCTGCCGCCGTATGCATATGCGCGCTGTAGAAGAAACAGGTTTTGTATTCGCCGATGAAATGCTTTATCCAGATAATTATCAGTACCTTGACGATCTTTTGGGTTATGTTGCTGTTGGCGCCCGTTCGGTAGAAAATCAGGAACACCGTTTGGTTTCATCAGGAATAGAAGTTCCAGTCGGAATGAAAAATCCAACTTCTGGTGATTATGCAGTTATGATGAACGCAATTCACGCAGCTCAGCATCAGCACACATTTATTTATCGTGGATGGGAAGTTCATTCAGAGGGAAATCCAGATACACATGCAATTCTCCGTGGATCTACAAATAAACACGGAAACAATCAGCAGAATTATCATTACGAAGATCTTATCCGCCTTTGCGATGCTTATGATGAACGTGAACTTAAAAATCCAGCCTGTATAATTGACACAAATCACTCAAATTCAAAGAAAAACCCATTTGAACAGCCACGTATTGTAATGGATGTTTTGAATTCATGCGCCCACAGTGACCGAATTAAGAAAATCGTAAAGGGCTTTATGATTGAAAGTTACATAGAAGACGGTGCCCAGAAAATTGGCGAAGGCTGTTACGGAAAATCAATCACTGACCCATGTTTAGGCTGGGAAAAATCCGAAAAATTAATCTACGATATCGCAGAAAAACTTTAATTTGGGAGGGGAAAGCCTTCCCCTCGCTTCAAACCTTCGGTTTTCTGCTACCCCTTCTAGCGGGTGGCACCCCCGCAACGCCCCCAATTTTGCGGAAAATACCTAATCTGAGGGGACAGACCCCTCATTTAATGAAAAAGGTTTAGATTATAGAGGTCTGTCCCCTCAGATTTAGAAAAACTCGGGGTCTGTCCTCACAGCTTTAGAAAAAGTTAGGGGTCTGTCCCCCAGCTTTTGAAAAAACATAGAGGTCTGTCCCCACGGTTTTTGAAAAAATTCGGGGTCTGTCCCCACAGGTTTGAAAAACTCGGGGTCTGTCCCCTAATACATTGAATTTAATTTAATAGACCGTTAATATTCGGTAAAAGCTTTTATAAGCCGAGGTATAAAATGAAAATAAACAAGAACTTTTTGGATTTGGAAGCAAATTATCTTTTCTCCACTGTTGGAAAAAAACAGAGGGAATATCAGGCTGCTCACCCAGATGCTGATGTAATTAAGCTTTCTATTGGTGATGTTACAAAGCCTCTTTGCCCTGCAGTAATCGATGCAATGCACAAGGCTGTTGATGAACTTTCCAAAGAAGAAACTTTCCGCGGATATCCACCTGAGCAGGGTTATGATTTTATTCTCGAAAAGATTTTAAAACATGACTACACAGACCGTGGAATCAAAATGTCTAAGGATGAAATCTTCCTTTCTGACGGTGCAAAATCAGACTGCGGAAATATCGGTGATATTTTTGATGTAGACAACAAGGTTGCAATTTGTGATCCAGTTTATCCTGTTTATATGGATACAAATATCATGTACGGCCGTAAAAAGAACATCATCATAATGCCTTGTACTGAAGAAAACGGCTTTATGCCAAAGGTTCCTGGTGCAAATGATGCTGTTCCAGATATCATTTATCTCTGTTTCCCTAACAATCCTACTGGTTCTGTTGCAAGTCGCGAACAGCTTAAAGAATGGGTTGATTATGCAAACGCTCACCACTCTTTAATCCTCTTTGATTCTGCTTATGAAGCTTTTGTAACAGATTCAAGTGTTCCTAAATCAATCTACGAAATTGAAGGGGCCCGTTCCTGCGCAATCGAAATGAGATCTTTCTCTAAAACTGCAGGCTTTACCGGTGTTCGTTGTGGTTATACTGTTGTTCCTCACGATTTAGTATTTGATGGAACAGAACTTAATCACATGTGGAATCGCCGTCAGTCTACAAAATTCAACGGTGTTTCTTATGTTACTCAGAGAGCTGCCGAAGCTGTTTATTCCGAAGAAGGTCAGAAACAGATTCAGGATAATTTGAACTACTACCGTGCAAATGCCAAGATTATTTTTGATGGTCTTACTCAAGCAGGCTTTAAGTGTTACGGTGGAATCTACTCTCCATATATCTGGCTTAAAGTTCCAGAAGGATATACTTCATGGTCTTTCTTTGATGAACTTTTGGATAAGTGCCATGTTGTTGGAACTCCAGGTTCAGGTTTTGGTGCAGCTGGTGAAGGTTTCTTCCGTCTTACAGCCTTTGGAAATAAGGAAAAGACAATCGAAGCTGTAGAAAGAATTAAGAAAGTTTACGGAAAAAATTAATTTTACTTCCCGTTAAATGCAAATCCCGAAATCTCTCGATTTCGGGATTTTTTATGCCTTTTACATTTTACTATTTTACGGCAGCCTTCAAAGCATCAACTTTATCGGTATTTTCCCAAGGGAAGCCTTCTCGTCCAAAGTGTCCATAAGCGGCGGTCTTTGAATAAATTGGTCGCTTCAAATTCAATGTCTTGCTTATTCCCGCTGGTGAACAATCAAAAACTTCTTTTACGGCTTTTTCAATTTTAGCCAGTTCAACTTTTTCACTTCCAAAGGTTTCAACTGTAATAGAAACTGGATGTGGAACTCCAATTGCGTAGGCTAATTCAATTTCAGCTCTATCTGCAAGATTTGCGGCTACAATATTTTTAGCAATGTAGCGGGCCATGTATGCAGCTGAACGGTCAACTTTACTAGGATCTTTTCCACTAAAAGCTCCACCGCCATGTCTTCCCATTCCACCGTAGGTATCAACAATGATTTTTCTACCTGTAAGTCCGGCATCTCCATCTGGTCCACCAATTACAAATCTTCCTGTAGGATTTATGTAGTAATTAGTTTTGTCATCCAAAAGTCCTGTTGGTTCAAGAACTGGTTTAATGATTTCTTCAATAATTGTCTTTTTGATTTCCTCATATTCAACATTATCAGAATGCTGATGCGAAATTACAACTGTATCAATTCTAACAGGTTTATTACCTTCGTATTCAATTGTTACCTGAGACTTTGCATCAGGTCTAAGCCAGGCAATTTTTCCACTGTGTCTTAATTCATGGGCTTTAAGAAGAAGCTGATGTGAATAATAAATTGGTGCAGGCATTAAGGCTGGTGTCTCATTGCAGGCAAAACCGAACATCATTCCCTGGTCGCCAGCTCCCTGTTGTCCTTCATATTCATCAAGGCCTTTTCCTACAACCCCCTGATTGATATCAGTTGATTGTGCATGTAATCTATTTTCAAAAATACAATTTGCACCATCAAGTCCAAGTTCTGGTGCTGTATAACCTATTTGAACTGCTACTTTTCTTGCAATTCCTTCTACATCTTTTTTGAATTTTTCGAGGTCTACCTTAGGATCCTGAAAGCCGATTTCACCACCTACAAGCAAGAAGTTTGTAGTAGCAAAAGTTTCGCAAGCTACATGTGCATTTGGATCTAAAGTTAGACAGTAATCAAGAATGGCATCTGAAATCTGATCACAAAGTTTATCTGGGTGACCTTCACTTACAGATTCAGAAGTAAATAAATAATGTTTTGTGGATAAATTAGTACTCATAATTGAGCCTCCTATTTAGCAGATTTGCTGAATCGTACGAAACAACCCCGGTTGCAATTTGGATAAATCGCCGGAAATAATTTGTATTAAAAATATAATAAAATGATGTAAAAAATACAACTATTGCATAAATGGTAAAAATATAATATTTTATTAAAGTTATATATAGAATTTAATAAAGTGCACTAAAAGGGTATGGGGAAGGAGTTAGTTTAATGGCATTAAAGAAGACCTTTTCAAAGGATAAAGCAAAATGTACCGTTACTTTTATTGTGAGTGCAGAAGCTGCTCATGGTGCAAAAACTATTAATTTGGCTGGAGATTTTAATTCATGGAGTTCAACAGATACTCCTATGCAGAAACAGCCAGATGGTTCTTTTTTAGTTAAACTTGAGCTTGATGCAAACCGTGAATATCAGTTCCGTTATTTGTTAGATGGTTACAAGTGGGAAAACGATTGGAAAGCTGATAAGTACATCCCAGCTCCATACAGCAACGCAGATAATTCTGTAGTTGTTACTTCAAAATAAGATTTTAATCGATATAATCAAATATAAACGATAGTTAAAATCCCTGAGCAATCAGGGATTTTTTTTACCTCTTCCAATTCCAATTTAAACAAAAAAAATCCACAGTACTTTATTCAAGCCCTGTGGATCTCCTTAATCACTTAGTAAAAGTAATTATTTATTGTAATTTCTCTTTACTTTAAGTGTTGTTGTCATTTCAAGAGGTTCTTTTAAGATTGTAATCTTTGAAATGTGTGAATAAGACTGGAAGTTTTTGTTTACTTTAGCAACAATGCTTGAAACTTCATTTACAACAGCCTTATTTTCTGGGTCAGCGGCACGATCTACGCCAAGACGTTTGTATAAATCATCAGCTGGGTAAATAAGAGCTTCAATGTCTTCAACAGATTTTTCTTCGTCTTTGTAATAACCCTGAACTGTTACCTGCTGAATATCTGTGTAAAGCTGGAATCCATCTTCAATTTCTTCTGGATAAACGTTTTTACCACCACTTGTAACGATAAGGTTTTTAGCACGACCACAGAGCATGATGTACTTTTCTTTATCCATCCAACCAAGGTCACCAGTTTTTAAGAATCCGTCTTTGTTGAACATAGCGGCTGTTTCTTCTGGCATATTGTAATAACCCTGCATTACCATTGGACCTTTGATTACAATTTCACCTACGAAATTTTTACCAATTCCATATTCACCAGTTTCTGTATTCTGAATTCTCATTTCTTCGTATGGTTCAAAAACAGATCCGATTGATTCAATTTTGAAGTGTTCTTTTGGATTTAAGGTGATAATTGGAGAAGTTTCTGTTAAACCGTATCCCTGAATAAAGTCCAGACCCATAGCCTGATACTGTTTGAATACACCTTTAGTAAGTGGTCCACCTCCACAAATTGCTACACGTAAAGTATAGATATTTGCCTGAGTAAGAACTGGTTTGAAAAGTTTCTTTCCAATATTTTTTCCTGTAAGTTTCTTAATAAGGAAGGAAATTGCTCTAAGAATACCCATAATTCCAACAACAATTGGTCCCTTAGATTTAAGTCCCTTATTAATTCCTGCAAGTAATTTATTGTAGAGTAATGGAACACCAAGCATGATAGAAATTTTTCCTTCGCGGAGTTCTTTCATCAATCTTGTAACGGCCATACTCTTACCGAATACGATTTCTGCACCACTTTCCAATGGAACAATAAATGCTGCCTGCATTGTGTATGCGTGGTGTACAGGAAGTAAAGCATAGAATACATCAGTTGGGTAAATTGTAAGGTGAGTCATAGCAATATAACCATCACTGATTAAGTTTTTATGACTAAGCATTACACCTTTTGGTTTACCGGTTGTTCCAGATGTAAAGAGAATTGCTGCTGTATCATCTTCTACAGGAGCAGGATTCCATTCTACATCTTTTTCACTTGTAAGATTGTAAACGTAATCTTCTGACTTTGTTTTATTCAAAGATTTTTTGATTGCATCTGGATAACTCTTTGAAAGGTATTCAATTTTTTCATCATCAGCAATGATAATTTTTGGTTTTGCTGTGTTTAAGATGTTAAGAACATCTGCTTCTTTCAATCCATTGTCGATTGGAACAATAATTCCACTTGCATAAAGTGTTGCCAGATAAACAGTTCCCCATTCAGGAGAGTTTTTACCACTAACAGCAACTTTATCTCCTTTTTTTAATCCCTGTGAAATCATCCATTTGGCAAGTTTTTCGATGTTTGCAAAAACCTGTGAGTAGGTTAATGTATTTTTAGATTCATTTTCGCCTTCAAAGTCTGTAAAGTATGGTCTTTCTCCAAAACGTTTTACTTGAATACGAAGAAGTTCTGGAAATGTTGGCCATTCGCCAGAGAAATCTTTATTACGATATTCAGCAAGGAAGTCCCAAGGCCTTGTATTGCTTGATTTAGACATATTTCGCTCCTGATTTTAAGATATTAATAATATTCAATATAACAAAATCTGTTAAAATGTCAATATAAACGAAATTCCTACTTATATATACTTGAAATAACTTGATTAAAAGCCTAAAGATGTCGAAAATAGGCTTATGATTACAGAGAACTTTGCTAAGCGCTTATTAATTGTTTTTGCCGGAATCTTTTTTTTGTGCTGTCTTAAATTATGTGCAGAAGAAATTTATATTTCACCAGCCCAGGCTCAGGTTGAAAGAGAAAAATTTGTAGCTGCAGCAAAACAATATGTTGGAAGTCCTTATGTTTATGGAGCTGTGGGCCCAGACAGTTTTGACTGTTCAGGTTTAATTTATTATGTTGCCCATGAATCAGTTGGAAAGCAGTTACCAAGAACCGCAAAAGCAATCTACAGTTATTGTAAAATTGTTCCAGATAGTAATAAAGAAATTGGAGATCTTTTATTCTTTAAAACAACAAGCAGTGGAAATATATCTCATGTGGGAATTTATATTGGTAATGGTCAGTTTATTTCTGCCATTAGTGATGGTCCAAACACTGGGGTTATTATTTCTTCCCTAAAACAGGATTACTGGAAGGGAAAATATGTTGCTACAGGTCAATTTTTAAAATCTGGAAAGCAAAAAGAAGAATTTGTAGATGAAGAATATATTCCAGAGTCAAATGATTCTTCTGTTCAGGCTTCTAATATTTCTTTTGGACAGAAGTTAAAAAATAATTTATACATTGACACTTCAATTTTTGTAGATTGGTCTGTTTTTTCTCCAAGTTCTTTTATGATAAGTTTCAGGGGTGTAGATGCTCAGTTCCATTTGCGTTATGCCGCCGCAAAACTTCAGCCAGGTTTTGGATTTTTTTTAAGATTTAATCGTGGAATGGGACTTTTCCAAATCCCAATGATTTTTTCTACAAGTGTAAATGATTACTTCAGGGCTTACTTTGGTCCTGTATTTTCATTTTCTCAGGGAACCTTACTTGATACAGAAAAAACTGTAAAGGCTTCTGTTTTCCCAGGTATTCTTGGATTTGCTGTTTCTACTCCTGCAATCAAAATTAAGGAAGTAGGCATTCAGTTTGTTCAGGATATAAGTTATTCCACCTTTAATAATACAGATGATTCTGCCTTAAATTTTGTTGAATCGATATCATCAGGGCTTCTTTTTAATTCAGGTATAAGAATTACAATTCCCGCTTCAATTTTCAAAAAATCACAAAAGGTAAATGATAAAAAAGAAGTAAAGAAAGATGCCTAGTTTTTACATTTTGTAACTTTATCTCTACTATTATTGTTACTTGATTGATGTTAAGATAGGCTGAATATGTCAGAAGGAAAATTTATGAATACTAAAGTTAAAAATATTTTATTTGTTTTTTGTTTGATTCTTTGTTCATTTGTCAGTTTTTCGTGTACAACAGAATTAACTCTTCAATTGAATAAAAACGGCTCTGTTGATATTAAATTAGTAGCTGGAGCAGGCGAAGCATTTACAAATATGATTCTGGCCAATACTACAGAGGTCGATACAAATGCTACTTTTGACGTTGCTGAAATTTCCTATCAACTTTCAAAATCAGGTTTTACAAATGTAAAAGTTGTTTCTACAAATGTGAGTGATATTTCGGTTTCTATGAGCGATAGCCTAAAAAATTCATATCTTTTTACTTCGGGTTTGGCAAGTGTAGAAAAAAATACTCTTAGAATGGATTTAGACCCTGCAAAATTAAAATCTTTCTATAATTCTGCTGATGAATCTATGCAAATGGTTTTAGATTTACTTCTTGCCCCTGTTTTTAATGATGAAGTAATGACTGAATCTGAATATATTGATGTTTTAGCTTCTTTTTACGGGGAATCTGCAGCAAAAGAAGTTCAGTATAGTAACGTAAAAATTACAATCATCAATCCTGATGGAAGTAAATCTGTAAATACAGTTTCTCTTGTAAAGTTACTGACACTTACAGGTTCTATTTCTCTTAAATAGTTTCTTCTATATATAAACTCATTTTTTTACAAATTTTTCTCATTTTATTGCCGTCATACAAAATTTTTTACTTGCCGATATCTACTTTTTTTTTATATCTTTATAGTTACAAAATGGTAATTAATAAGGAGTAAATAGAAAATGGCAAAACAGTTATTGTTTAGTGAAGATGCTCGTAAAAAACTTTTAAGCGGTGTAGAACAGATTTCTAAAGCCGTAATGACAACTTTAGGTCCTTGTGGACGTATGGTTATGTTGGACAAAAAATATGGTGCCCCAACTATTACTAAAGACGGTGTTTCTGTAGCAAAAGAAATTGAACTTCAGGATCCTTATGAAAATATGGGTGCTCAGTTCGTTCGCGAAGTTGCTTCAAAAACAAATGATGATGCCGGTGATGGTACAACAACAGCTACTGTACTTTCGTATGCTTTAGTTCGCGAAGGTGTAAAATCAGTTGCAGCTGGTATGCGCCCAATCGAAATTAAACGCGGTATGGATAAAGCCGTTAAACTCGCTGTAGAAGAAATTAAAAAGAATGCAAAACCTGTAAAGGGCTCTGCTGATATTACAAACATCGCAACAATTTCAGCAAACAACGATCCAGAAATTGGTAAAATGCTTGCTGATGCAATCGAAAAGGTTGGAAAAGACGGTGTTATTACTGTAGAAGAATCAAAGAATATGGAAATGAAGGTTGATACTGTAGAAGGTATGCAGTTTGACCGCGGATACATTTCTTCTTACTTTGTAACTGACCGCGAAAGAATGGAAGCTGATTTTGATGATGCTTACGTTTTAATTTACGACAAGAAGATTTCAGCAATGAAAGACCTTCTCCCAATTCTTGAAAAAGTTGCAAATGCTGGTAAAGCATTGGTAATCATTTGTGAAGATGTTGATGGTGAAGCTCTTACAACTTTGGTATTAAATACAATTCGTGGAACAATCAAAGTTTGTGCTGTTAAGGCTCCAGGTTTTGGTGATCGCCGTAAGGATATGCTCCAGGATATCGCTATTTTGACTGGTGCAACAGTTGTATCTGAAGAAGTTGGTTTAAAACTTGAAACAAGTGATATTGATGTTCTTGGTCAGGCTAAATCAATCAAGATTGATAAAGACAACACTACAATCGTTGGTGGTGCTGGTTCTTCAAAAGTAATCAAAGAAAGAGTTGAAGAAATCAAAAATGCTATTGAAAAATCTACATCATCTTATGATAAAGAACAGTTACAGAAACGTCTTGCTAAATTAGCAGGTGGAGTTGCTGTAATCAGTGTTGGTGCTAATACAGAAACTGAAATGAAGGAAATGAAATTCCGCGTTGAAGATACAATTGCTGCTACACGCGCTGCTTTGGAAGAAGGTATTGTATCTGGCGGTGGAATGGCCCTCATCGATGCTGCAAAAGCACTTTCTAATATTCCAGAAGATCTTTCTGAAGATGAAAAGGTTGGATTTAAGATTGTTCGCCGCGCTTTGGAAGAACCAATCCGCCAGATTGCAGAAAATGCTGGTTTGGACGGTGCAGTAATTGCAGAACGTGCTAAGAACGAAAAGAAGGGAGTTGGTTTCAACGCTCGTACAAACGAATGGGTAAATATGCTCGAAGCCGGAATTATCGACCCAGCTAAGGTTACCTGTTCAGCTTTGAAGAACGCATCATCAGTTGCCGGAACCCTTTTGACAACCGAATGTGCAATCACCGACATCCCAGAACCAAAGGCTCCCGTAACTCCATCTCCTGATATGGGCGGTATGTATTAATAGAAAGTGAGTACAATTCACGCGCGAGTTTGCGAAAGCAAACTCGGTAAGCACGCGGAAGCGTGCGACATATGGGTGGAATGTACTAATAGAAAGTGAGTACAAAAAAGGTTGCTTCGCTAGAAGCAACCTTTTTTTGTCCCAAATCCTAATCCTTCTTCACACTTCTAATTGAACCCATTCTGATTCGTTTTTCGCGGGTGTCTTCCAGCAGGGCTTTTAAAGCCTGAGAATCTTCATTTTGAATATCCTTTTTGAATTCTTCCATTTTCTTCTGGAAATTATCTATGTGGGCTACAAGTTTTTCTTTATTGCTGATAAATAATTCTGTCCACAGTGGAGCATTTATCATGGCAATTCTTGTTAAATCTTCAAAAGAACCACCACCAAAGGCTGTAATTTCTGGATCTTCTGCGCTTTCAACTAAGGCACTGGCAATTACGTGGCAAAGCTGGGAAGTAAATCCAATTTTGTAGTCATGAATATCGCAGCTAGTTTCTGTAATTCTAGAAAATCCAATTGCAGTTACAAAATCTCTCATCAATTCAAGATTTTCACTTTTATTAAAAGTCTGAGGACAAAGAATATAGTTATGGTTGATAAAGAATTTTGCATCGGAATTTGCATAACCTTCTTTTTCCCCACCAGCCATTGGATGTCCAATAATAAAATCAACATCATCACGTAAAATATTTGGCAGGTCTTTTTCAAAGATTCCTTTAATACCGCTTATATCTGTTACAATTGCTCCACTTTTAAAAAGGTCTTTGTATTGTAATAAAAAATCTAAAGTTGCATGTGGATAAAGACAAACGTAAATTATGTCACAATGAGGAATCATCTGAGCAACTTTATCACTTTCGTAAGACTGATCAATTATTCCTTCATTTGTAGCCTGAACAAGACTTGCAATACTTCTGTTACAGGCAAGTATTTTTCCTTTTGCTTCTGTTTGATTTAAAATATTCTGGCGGATAGCTTTAGCAATTGAGCCTCCCATAATTCCAAGTCCCACAATTCCGTAATTTAAGTCTTTAAGATTTTTCATATTTCCTCCAAAATTAAATCAAACTGTCCTATCATATCATATTCAAATGGCCTTGTTCAAACTTTTATATAAACTTGCTTTTTGCTATAATATTTTTATGAAAAACGTTCTTGATTTTACTAATCCCTTTGTAATTATTTTTTTATTTGGAAGTCTTTTAAGTTTTTTAATTAATCATTTTTTAGAGTTTATAGATTACAGGGCCAGAGTTAAAAATGCCGGTCAATTACCAGAAGAGTTGGCGTCAATTCCTCAGGCTCAGGAAACTTTTGATAAAGAAAAACTGGCAAAAATCAGCGATTACGAAAATGCCAAATATTTTGCCTGGATTCCTTCTTCAATTTGTTCTTTGATTTTAGAATTAGCCCTGGTAATTTTTGGTTTTTATCCTTTTATTTTTAATCTTGCTTCTTCCTGCTTTGGATTTCCTCAGACTTTTGGAAATACCTGGCTTGTGATTGCATTTTTCTTGATTTTATCTTCAATTCCTTCAGAAATTCTTTCAATTCCTTTTTCGCTTTACCGGGAATTTCATCTGGAAAAGAAATTTGGTTTTAGTAATATGACTTTTAAACTCTGGCTGGCAGATCAGTTTAAAGGTTTGATTTTATCTGGAATTTTGGGAGCCCTTTTAATAACTGTGGCTACCTTCTTTTTTATCAAAGCGCCAAATAACTGGTGGTGGATTTTAGCTGCAATTTTGATTGGATTTACCTTTATCATGCAGATAATTTATCCAAAGTTTATTGCTCCTCTTTTTAATAAATTTGAACCCCTTCCAGAAGGTCCTGTAAAAGAAAAAATCACTCAGATTTTGGATAAATGCGGTTTTAAAAACGGCGGACTTTTTGTAATGGATGCTTCAAAAAGAAGTGGTCACAGTAATGCTTATTTCAGCGGTTTTGGAAAATCAAAGAGAATTGTTTTATATGATACTCTGGTAAAGTCAATGACCCCAGATGAACTTGCGGCAGTTTTAGGCCATGAATTAGGTCATTTTAAACTTCACCATATTACTAAAAGATTATTTGTGATGATTCCTCTGGAATTTTTACTTTTATTCCTTCTTTATTTTTTGGCCCAGTTCCCACTTTTATATCAGGGATTTGGATTTGATATGATTAACTCTGCAAATATAAATAATGCCCAGTTCATTGGATTATTCCTTGCGGCAACTTTATATGGCAGTCTTTCGGAATTACTTTCTCCAATCAGAAATCTTTCGTCAAGAAAACAAGAATATCAGGCCGATGCCTATGCAGCAAAAGTTTGCGGTGGTGGAGACAATCTTATTTCTGGTTTGATTAAATTGAATGCTGAAAATCTAAGTGAATTGCTTCCACCAAAATTATATGTTTTCTGGAATTTCAGCCATCCAACTTTGATTGAAAGAATTCATGCTTTGAATAAATTAAAGTGATACTTTAACTCCAAAAGAAATTATTGTTCCTAAAAAGGCTCTCTGACTTATAAAAGATCCAACCGGAAAATAAACGTTTATGATTGGACCGCCTTTTAAGGAACCTGTTAATTCTCGCAGCCAGGCAAAACCACTTGAAAGATAGAGGAAATTTAATTTAGACCAATACCATTTATTGATTTCTTTTAAATCTCCGCCGGCACTTCCTGTATAACCTGAATCATCTTCCGAAACTCCATTTGCAAGACTTCCAATCCTAAATATTCCCGCAATTCCTGTTTTTAACTGAAAACGATTTTTTTTCATATAAACTGAAAAAACAATTGGTATATCCATCATGATTGAATAAGTTGTTACAGTTCGGTTTTCAATTTCGGCAGGATAAGCATTACCGTCATACCATAAGTGATACATAGAAAAGTAAGTAAGAGTTGGCTGGATTGCAAGGAAGGTATAATTTGGCCAGATAAATCCCAGGGAAAATGGATAAATAGGAGCTGATGGCCCACTATTCAGTTCGCTTTTATAAGGATTCAAATAAAATCCCGGTGTTAATTCAATAAAAAAGTTTGTGGAATGTACAAAATCGCCAAAATCTTCTGGGCTGGAATAAATCTTGCTCTCCAAAGAAAGTGTAAAGTCTTGATTAAATAATTTGAATCTTCTTTCGTCTTTTTTTTCTTCTTCTTGAGAATCATCTGCGCCTTTTTCAGAATCTGGGCTTTCTTCTTTTAATTGAGTCTGGCCTTCTATTTCTTCCTGCGAATTTTGATTTGATGTCTGGCTTTCCTGAGCAAATAAAAGGCCCGGACATAAAATTGAGATTATTAAAAATGATAAAAATAATCTTTTGATTTTCACGCTTACTCCAGCTTTACAATATCTTAGAATACAAAGTTTTTTCAAGATTTACTTGAAGAAAACCACTCCTGCTTGTTTCATAAAAGGCAGCTTCTTCCCAGCCAACGTATAAAGTTGTTCCAGAAATTGTAAAATCAGAATAAACATATCCTGCTGGAAGTTTTGGAAGTCTTATGGCTACCGCTTTTCCATTTCGTAAAATATGTTTTTCTGATAATGCGCCTTCAATAAATAATGTGCCATCTTCGAAAATAACACAAGACCAACTTTGAGAAATTATTGCTTTTGCTTTTAATTCTTCTTTTTGACTGTTTTCAATTGAATTTAAATAGGTTTGCGAAGAATGACCGCCGGCTGCTTTTAATTCCATCTGAAATGGTATTTTTGATGAAAAATTAGAAAGCATATTTTTTATTCTGTTTGGAGCTTTTGAATAATCTATCTGGGCTTTTGTATTTCTAAAATCATCCTGACTGATTTCTTTTACGGTAATATTTCCTTTTGCGTTTGATGGAGAAAGGTCCAAAAGTGAAATTGTAGGTTTCCAGCTTACGTAGGAAAAAGAGTTTTTTGTGTCAGAAATAGTTTTTATGCTGCAATACCAGTTTAAGCCGTCCCAGGAAAAATCTGTGATTTCAGAATTAGATTCTTCTATTAAATTATTACAATGTAAAATTGGATAGCAGACTTTTGTTTTATCATCAAATTGGATAAGGAAAAAATGCTGACTATCATCTGATTTATAATTTGGATCGGTAATTGTGTCGTTAAAAAAGGCACTCTTGTAAACTGAAAATATTGGTGTGTTGTTTAAAAATACCAGATTTCCGGCTGTTCGGTTGGAAAAAAGATTATTATCCCTGGCCAGAACAATTCTGTCATTTTCAAAACATAAAATTCCAAGCCTATTTACCACTGCAAAACCTTTATTTACCAGATTTTGATCTTCTGCGGCAGTTCCAGAGGAAGAAATTCTTGTTACTTCTGTCCAGGGAGCCTGCAAACGGTAAGGGGAATTCTGAGGTTTATCGGTTTTAAAATATCCGTCGTCTGTAAAATAATACCAGGTGTGATTTGATTGTGTTAATTTAATTTCCGGAGCGACTTCTATTTCCTGGTTACTTTGTATTTTATCTTTTTTACAAGAAGCAAATCCCAGACAAGCTAAGAAAACTAGAGCAGTAAAAATTATTTTTGATGGTGTCTTAAAAGAAATCAGTATTTTCATAGTCATCTATAAATATCGGCATATAAATCAAGTGATGTGATACTTTTTTTATAGAAGGGCTATTTATAATGTCTGCAAATTCATTATCCAGCATCAAAATCTGATCTTCCTCTTTTTTAAGGGCAAAAATCCCATAGTGACCAAGAATCTGATTTTCTGGAATAAAGGGAGAAAATATACTCTGGCAAGGTGGAAGGCCAATATTGTCCAGAGGAAGATTTACAACATTTTTTGTCTTAAGTAAATTTTGCGAAAACTTGGAGGATGAAAGATTTTCCAGTAGTTTTTTTTGATCACTTTGCCAGGGATTATAAAAAGTCGCTGACTTAAAATCTTCAGAAAATTCAAAAATGGAGTTTTGAATCTTTTCCTGGATAATTGAATTAAACTTTTTCCAGTTGAAAGTCATCAGATAATAATTTAATTCTTCGGGGCTAATTCCAAGGAGGAGGGGGGATAAAAAAAGGCTTTTCATCAGGTCTGCAGAAAATCCCAGTTCCCATTTTAATTTTATGGCAGAATCCTTCCATTCATAAGGATATAAAGTCCCCGCCGGATAAAAAAACTGACAGGTGGAGTTATTAGATAAAATAGTCAGCGGTTTTGCAAGAATACTCACGGGCTGATTTTTATAAGTCCGTAAAATAAAAGATTCCCTGCAAGTGTAAAATTTTTTGGAAAGTAATTTTGAGTTTATCTCTATCAGCCATTTATCTAAGGCGGGGTATTTTTCTTGTAAATTATCTTCTGGGGGCCAGCCAGGCAATTCAACTACAACTTCTTCTGTTTGGTAGGCGAAGTCATTTGTTAAATCAATAATTAAGTTATTGTCCTGGCCCTTTGTTACATTTTGACAGGAAGTAAAAATGATAAGAGAAATAAAAAAAGCGGCAATCAAATTAAGTTTCTTCATACTTATTTAATTGCCGCAATTGAATTTTTTCGTCAAAAATTTATAAAGATTTTTATGAATTTTTTATTCAAACTTTGCTATTTCGTCCTGGCAGAGTTGATCACAAATTTCATTGTATTCAATTCCTGCGTGACCTTTTACCCAGTTCCATTCTACATTTAGTCCGGAATTTAAGGCATCAAGTTGTTCCCACAAGTCCTGATTTTTTACAGGTTTTTTATCTGCAGTTTTCCAGCCTTTTGCCTTCCAGTTTTTAATCCAGCTTGTAATTCCATTTTTAACATACTGACTGTCGATATTTAGGGTTACAGGTCTTTGGGCAAAGCCTTCTGTGTTATGGATAATTGTAAGTGCATTTATAGCTGCCATAAGTTCCATGCGATTATTAGTTGTACGTTTTTCACCGCCAGAAAGTTGTTTTGCCTGTCCATCAGCAATTACAACAATTCCCCAACCGCCGGGACCTGGATTTCCATGACATCCGCCATCTGTATAAATAATTATTTTATCCATATATTAATTTCCGATTACACCTTTTGTAGAGGGAACACTTCCGTTTCTACGCTGATCAATTTCTACTGCCTCACGAATGGCTCTTGAAACAGCTTTAAAACTTCCTTCAATTTTGTGATGGTCTGAGCGACCTCGAATAACATCAATGTGAAGATTACACTGAGCGCTGTTTACAAAACCCTGCCAGAAATCTTCAAAACAATCAGTCTGGAAAGAAGCTTCTTTACCACCACTCACAGAAACTAAAGGCATTCCTGAAATATCTGCATTTAAAACAAGATAAGGGCGTCCACCAAAATCTACAGCAGCCTGAACTAAACTTTCGTCCATTGGATAAATAAAAAATCCACTTCTGTAAATTCCTGCGCAATTTCCCAAAGCTTTTTTGAAACATTCGCCAAGAACAATTCCTGTATCTTCTATTGTATGGTGCTGGTCTACTTCTAAATCCCCTTTGATACTTCCACTTAAATCAAATAATCCGTGCTTACAAAAGGATTTAAGCATGTGGTCAAAAAAACCGATTGGATTTTCAACTTCGCATTTACCACTACCATCTAAATTCAAGGTGAGTTCAATTTGTGTTTCACCTGTAATTCTTTTTACATTAGCAATTCGAGACATAATTTAAAACTCCGTCTTTTTATTTTCGGAATAAATAAAGAAATTCGCCACTAAAGATTAAAGCATAACCTTGCGCAATTCATATTCAACGATATCGCTGGCACCAAGGCTCTGAAGTTTTGGCAAAAGTGTTGGAACTTCTGATTTTTTTACGGCAATTTTTACAGCATATCCATTTCCACCAAAAAGTGGAGAAACAGTTGGACTCTTCATACTTGGAATACCTTTGATAAGACCCTGGAAATCTTTTTCACTAACGTTCATTTCAAGCATAACTCTGTCGCGGGCATTAAGAACTGTTTCAAAAAGCATCTTCAATTCCATAATCTTCTGCTTTTTTTCTGGATCATTCATTGCTTCTTTTGAGGCATACATTCTTGTAGAAGATTCCATAAGGGTATCTACAATCTTAAGTCTGTTTGCTCTTAAAGAAGAACCTGTAGAAGTATTATCAATTAAAATCTGTGCAATTGATTCTTCATTGTCCTGAACAAAACCTTCTGAAGTTCCCCAGGTACGGAAAATAGTTCCTTGAATTTTTTTATCTTCAACATATTTGCGGCTTAAATTCTGATATTCTGTTGCAATTGTTACAGGGCCTTTTAAAAGTTTGTCATAATCTTTTTCTTCTGGGATGGCAGCAACAATTCTTACTGGATCAAAACCCAAATCCATAATTTCTACAACTTTGTCTTCTACGCCATTTTCGTAAACCCAGTCTTTACCAGAAAAACCCAGGTCAGCTTTATTATTTGCAAGTAAGAAACTTGTAATCTGTGGTTTTACAACCTGGAAGGCAAGATCTTTTTGATTTGTTGTAGGAAAGTACTGACGGTCAGGAAGATGGATTGAAATACCTACATCGTTTAATAGTTCATAAACTGATTCGTAAATTCTTCCCTTTGCAAGTAAAATTTTTAATTTATCCATAAAATATCCTCCTGACGATGAAAGTTATATCTTTCACCCATCTGAATTAAATAATATAGAAGAATTAGTAGAAATTCAACTTTTTGCCCAAAACAAAGGAGATTTGTACAATTTAAGTCCAAATTCTTTTTTTATTATTCAAATTATGGAAAACATTATCTTTGTAAATCAAGTTGGTTATAAGACTTTTGAAAAAAAATACGCTTATGTTGCTGTTGAAAGACTTCCTTCCTGGATTGAAGAAGGTTTTGATGCAGGTAAATTGTATTTTTCTATTTATGATTTGAACGACCGTTTTCTTTATACAGGAACTTTATCTAGTCCTGTAAAAGATATCCTTACTGGAGAATTTATTTCCAAAGCAGATTTTTCAGATTTTAATGAGGTGGGCCAGTATCTTATTAAACTCAATGATTTTGACTGCAAAAGTTATCCCTTTGAAATTTCTGATAATGTCTACCATAAGGCTTTTTACGATTCTCTACATTATTTTTATCTTTCTCGTTGTGGTCAGGAAATAAAATCTGATTGTGATGGCGGAAAATGGAATCACCCGGCCTGTCATACATCCACTGCCGAAATTTATGGTCAAAAGGGTAAAAGTAAAAAAGTGATTGGTGGCTGGCATGATGCTGGCGATTACGGTCGTTATACAATTGCCACTACAAAAGCCGCCTTAGATTTACTTTTAACTTATCAAAATCTTTCTACTAGTCACGCAGATAAAGAATATATTTCTAAAATGCAAAAAACTATTTTAGATGAAGTTGCCTACGCTATAGACTGGTTGTTGCAAATGCAAAGAGAAGATGGTGGCGTTTATCACAAAATTACCTGCTACCACTTTCCAGCCTTTGTACTTCCTCACGAAGAAAAAGAAACTCAAGTTTTAGCTCCGGTTTCTACAAGTGCCACTGCGGATTTTGCAGGCTTTCTTGCCTTTGCTTCTTATTTTTACAAGTCAAATAAAGAATTGTCAGAAAAAATGCTGGATGCGGCTCTAAAGGCTCAGGCTTATCTGGATAGTCACCAAGATGAAATTTATAAAAATCCTCCTGAAATTACTACCGGCGGATACGGGGATTATAATCTTTTTGACGAAAGATTTTTTGCGCTGGCTGCCCTTTATTTTGCTACAGAAAATCCTGAATATCTTAAAAAGGCCATGGAAATCAGACAGAAGGCAATTAATCTTCCTTCTCCTAATCCTGCTTTTAAGATGTGGAATGTTGGATATGGCTGGGGTAATGTTAGCGCTTATGGAATTGAAATCCTCTTAAAATACACAGCAAATTACGAATCCTTTAGTCAGGACTACAAAGATTCTTTAATGAAGGACCTTTTACAAGAAGCTGATGCAAATTTAAGTATTTCTGAAAATGCTTCTTTTGGAACTTGTCTTAAATGGCTGGGCTGGGGTTCTAACGGACACATTTGCGACCAGGCTCATATTTTACTGCTTGCTCATGAACTTACAGGAAAAATTGAATATCAGAATGCGGCCTTCCGCCAGTTGGATTATGTTTTGGGCTGTAACACTTTAAATCTCTGCTATCTGACTGGAAATGGTAGTAATTATCCTCAGCATACTCATCACAGACCTTCCGGGGCCCTTAAAAGTACAATGCCTGGAATGGTAAGTGGCGGACCTTGTCAGGGACTTGCAGATCAAATTGCAAAAGAAAAGTTACAGGGCCTTCCTCCAATGCGCTGTTTTATTGATAATCAGTCTTCTTACAGCACAAACGAAGTTGATATCTACTGGAATTCACCTGTTGTTTATTTAATTTCTAAAATGATATAATCTGCTCCATAAAGTAAAAATAAGTCTTTGTATTATTATTTAACCCAAAAATAATCAGAGACTTATTTTTTTTAGAGGAGATTATATGAGAAAGATTTATTCATTCATTTTATTTCTATTATTTTCAAGTAATTTATTTGCTGCCAGTGGTGCACTCTGGGGCGAAAAAAATCTTAAAATGATTTCTTCAGAATGGTTTGATATTGTTTATCCAGAATCTTGTGAAGAAAGTGCAAAAATTCTTTACGAAAATGCTGATGATATTTACCGGGATATTGCAAAAATGTACAAAATGGATATTCCCTGCAGATTGCCAGTTACAATTACAAGTTCAGTAGAATTGTATAACGCTTATTACACATCTCAATATTATAACCACATTGTTTTATACGCTTCTTATCCAATCGAAAGTTGTAATGTTGAATCTGATAATTTATTAAAAACTTTTAAACACGAATTAACTCACAATTTTACATACAATCTTAAAAGTGATTTATGGAAGTCTATTGATAAGGTTTTTGGAGATTCGATTAATCCTTCTTTTATGCTTGTAACTTCTGGAATGGCAGAAGGTGCAACCGTAACAGCAGAAAGTGCCGATGGGGAAGGTCGTTTAAACAATGAATTCGAAAAACAGTCTGTAAAGCAGGCAAAAATTGAAGGTAAATTTCCAAAGTTCAATGATGTTCAGGGCGCCCGCGATATTTATCCATCGGGTTCCTTTTATTATTTTAATGGTGCTTTTCATCAGTGGCTGCAGGATAAATATGGCCTGGAAAAATATGCCCAGTGGTGGTTTGATTGTGTAAATTTTAAATCAATTACAATCAGAAATTCTTTTAAGAAAGTATATGGATTTAAACTTGTAAATGCCTGGCAGATGTTTGCTTTTGATTATAAAGTTCCTTCTGTTCCTGCAAATCCTATGGAAACAGGATTAGTTCAAGACTTTTTTACTTCAGGTGATGAATCAAAATACAATAAAATGGGCGCTTTGGCAGAATCTTTATCTATCAGCCAGAAAGGAATTACCTACATCGATAGTAAAACTTCCGCCCTTTATTTTATTCCAAACGAATCGTCTAAAAAATCTATTAAGCCTAAAAAAATACTGTCTCAATCTTATTTGTCTCAGGCAAGACAATCGGCAGATGGAAATTATATTGCCATAAATTATTACACCGATTACACAGGAAGTGAACGTTACAGAGTTTCTATTTACAATACTCAGACAAAAAAATCTTACACTGTAAAAGAAAGTGGTTTAACAGAAGCTTCTATTATAAAGTCAGGAAATGATTATTATCTGACAGCTGTAAAATATCAGGGAGAAGACTGGAAAATCAGAATTACAAAGTTAATTTTCTCTGGAAATAAAATTATTGGAGAAGAGGAAGCTGTTTATATTCCATATACTAGACTTCAAACTCCTGCATATTTTGTTGATTGTCTGGACGGAACTTTTGCCTATGTTTTAAGAGATAAACTCGAACATTTTATTTGCCGTGCAGATTTAGCTGGAAAAGAATTATCTAGAATTCCTCTTCCATATAAAAGAATGGATGTTAGATATTTATCTTACTCGGAAGGAAAACTTTATTTTTCTTGGGTAAAGCCTGGTACAATGCCACGTTTAGGTTCTTATAATTTGGCAGAAAATACATTTGCCTTGAGTGACCAGGATTTTTCTGGTGGTGTTTTCTATCCTGTAAAGAAAGCTGACAAAATTGTTTATATTGGTAACTTTTACACTTCAAATAAAATCTTAACAATGGATGATTTGACTCTTGAGCCTTCTCCAATTGATACAAGTGATGAATCTTATCTTGAAGAATATGTCTGGAAACTTGAGGGTGTAGAAGAAGTTGGCACTGTAAAAGAAAATCAGGAAGAGTCAGCAGAGTCAGCAGAAAAAGAGTCTGATTTTTACCAAAAGGCCAAAAAATATAATCAGTTTAAATTCTTAAAAAGGGGACTTTTAATTCCACTTGGCCTTATGAATTCTGTTTCTTATGATCCATACCATTCAGAAAATACTTACAGCCTTCCAATTGGAGTTAGTTACTATACTTCGGATCCTTGGGGTGGAAATAATTATTACATTACAAGTGGATATTCCCCTTCAACAAACTCTGCAGGTTTAGAACTTTTGTACAAGAGTGGAAGTCATACAAGTGTTTTAAATTATTCAGTAAGTGGAAATGCAGAATTTGACCGTTATGGATGGAAACAATCTACAGCAAAGGCCGAAGTTTTAAGTTCTTTTGCCTTTGGAAGAATTTCAGGTCTTACAATTCAACCTACAGCCCTCTTCCATATTGGACGTGCCTCTGCTTCAAAATCCGAAGCCGAAAATAGACTGGCCACTTTGGCATCAACAGAGTCAGAAGTTTTAGGACTTTTTGGCGGAATGTTTGGTGCTTATGAATCTTATGATATGACCAACTACATTTACAGCGAAAATCAGTTGATTCTCTATTATTCTAATTTTCATAAACAGGATCCTTCCAGAATGTCTAAATTTGGTATTCTTGTAGGACTAGTTCCTTATTATGTTTACAATGCAACTTTGGATAAATCTGAAATTTATTACAATGGCGGAGATCTTTCTTTCTTTACCCAGGCTTATATTCCAAAATTGATTCCAATTAATTGCGTAGAAAATTTCACATATAATATGCCAACAAAAGTTCTTGCTGGAATTTTCTCGGCCGATAAAGTTGCTTCTTCTTTGTCTTATGCCTATGAATTCCCAACCTTTGCATTTATAAACTTTGAAACAGTTTTATTTGGCTGCGAAATTCAAAAATCAATAGATTTGCTGCCTTTCCTTTATTTGTATGATTTAAGAGTTACTTTGAATGGAACTTTTGGTGCAGATTATAATTCTTCTACAAAATCTGATACCTGGCGTTTCTTGCAGTTACAGAAATATATAGAAGAAATTGCAGATAATGATTTTAATCCAAAATCATCAATTTCCCTCAAACTTGATTTAGGTTTCTGTCCTACAAATTTTGGTGGATTATGTGGTGGAATAAAAGAATATGCTTATATTGCCGGACATCTTATTAATGAAAATTCTACAAGCTATTTTAATTTTACTTTTGGATTTGATGTAAAATTCTAGGCCTTAATTTGCGAAAGAATCTTTCCAATTGAATCGTGAATTACAAGGCTGGCGATAGAATCCTGGGCTGTTTCAGATTTGTTGATCAGTACCAGGTTATCGCCCTGGAAAAATCTAATTAATCCTGCTGCCGGATAAACTACCAGAGAAGTTCCACCAATAATAAGGGTGTCGGCTTTTGAGATGGCTTCAATTGACTTTTGAATAATTTGGTCGTCCAGGCCTTCTTCGTACAATACAACATCTGGTTTTACCAGCCCTGAACAGTCACTACAATGTGGAAGACCGTCCGGGGCATTCTGGCTTTCCCTTATAAAATTTGCATCGTAAAATTTATGGCAATTCAGACAATAGTTGCGCAGGGTACTTCCGTGAAGTTCATAAACCACTTTACTACCTGCCATTTGATGCAGACCGTCAATATTCTGGGTAACAATTGCTTTTAGGCGGCCTTTTTCTTCCAGTTCTGCAAGTTTATAATGAGCGGCGTTTGGTTTAATTCCATCTACCAGTAATTTTTCCCTGTAAAATCTATAAAATTCTTTTGTGTTATTGTAAAAAAATGTACGACTTATTATTGTTTCTGGAGGATATTTCCACTTTTGGTTATACAATCCATCCATACTTCTAAAATCAGGAATACCAGATTCTGTTGAAACTCCGGCTCCACCAAAAAAGACTATATTTTTGCTTTTATTAATAACTAGTTGTAAACTATTAACGTTATTGGATGCATTTGTATCTTCCATAAGTGATTTCTCCCATATATTTATCTTAACCTGTTTTTACTCATAAAATAAGCGAATTCATCCGATAAGTAAATAAGAAAAAGTCTATTTCCTTGAAAAGGGGCATTGAATGTCAAAATTATTTAAAACAATTGTATTAGTATCTTTATCAATTCTTTTAGCTTTACCAATGTTTGCTCGTAAAAAGAGTGACATTGAAGAAATTCCGGCATCGAACATTAACAGCTGGCAGGAAGAATTTGACCTTGAAGGTAAAAAACCTGGAAAGTACAACATCATGATTACCGCAACAGATTTGGGAGGTAATGTCTACGTTGAAGGACCACATAATATTATGCTTGATCCAAATTCTGACTTACCAAAATGTGGTATTACAAACCCTTATCCAGATATGAGAGTTGTAGGAAACTTAAATATCGTAGGTACCTGTGTAGATGATGATGGAGTTTCTAAAGTTGAATTAGTTTTAGATGAAGGAACCGATCACGAAAAAACAGTTTTGGCCGAAGGAACAGAATTCTGGTCATATTATCTTGATACAAATGACCTCGAAGAAGGACCTCATACAATTCGTGTAATTGGTTATGATATTAACGATGAACCAAAAACAAATTATTACAACGAAAAGAAAGCTTCAGATCCTAAAAATACAATTTTAACCTGGCAGCTTGACCGTAAACAGCCTTTAACAACAGTTTTAGACCGTTCAATGGGTATGCTGGTTTCTGGAAATCAGAAATTCCACGGAACAGTAGAAGATGGAAATGGAATTAAAGAGTTAAGTTATTCAGTTGACAATGGACAGACATTCAAACAAGTCAAACTTAAGAGATCTAAAGATATTTCTACCTGTGAATTTGATTTTTCTATTGATACAAAAAAATTCGAAGATGGTCCTGCAGTTTTATGGTTTAAGGCTGTTGACCGCGCTTCTTCGGTTGGTTTATATTCATTCCTTTTCTTTATTGACAATACAAAACCTGATGTTCAAGTAGTTTATCCTTTACCAGATCAGGTTATGAACGGAAAATTCTCTGTAGCCGGTTTTGCAAAAGATGAAATTGGTGTAAAGGAACTTACCTGGACTTTTGGCGATTTAACTGGCGCCTTTGAATTAATCCCTGGAAACCCTTACTGGTGTGTTGATTTAGACACAATCGGTATGAAAGATAAATCTGCAAAATTTATAGTTCATGCAGTAGACCGTGTAGATAACGTTGTTGATGTAACAGTTACAATTCC
The DNA here is from genome assembly GCA_024682655.1 of Treponema sp. Lineage (GTDB taxonomy): Bacteria > Spirochaetota > Spirochaetia > Treponematales > Treponemataceae > Treponema_D. Next base: position 17,030 of record JAIKYZ010000108.1, on the reverse strand, counting down.
TTTAAATCAGGAAGAAGATAAACCTATAGTTTCTATGATTGAACCAGAAAATCTTGAAGTGTTCGGTCAGGATAAAAAAATGATTGTAAGAGGTATTGCCAGCGATGACGATGCCGTTCAATCAGTTCAGGTTCAGCTTGATTCAAATGAAGCACTTGTACAGGAAACTAAAGGCGATTTCTATTTTGATTTAGGAAGTACAGAAGAACTTTTAACAGGAGTACATAAAATTACAGTTACCGCTACCGATATCAACGGGGTAGTTGGAAATCCTGTAGTAACAGAAGTTGATGTAATTGGCCAAATTCCTCAATTTAATCAAGGCGAAGTTACAGTAAATAAAGAAACTCTTCCATTTGTAAATGGTTACCAAATCCACCCAGAAAGTGGCGCAGTTTACACAGTAACAGTTGAATCTGGAGTTGGCATTAAACAGATTAATACAATCCTTAATTGGGGAAGTAACGGAAGTCTTGAAAATACTCTTGAATTAAAGAATGTTTCAAGCCAGAAGGTTGAACTTCCAATTACAGCAGATACTCCAAAAGGTTTACTTCACTATACAATTATTGCAACTGATTCAAGAGATAGAACAAACAAATATGAATCAATCTTCTATGTAACAAATACTTCTCAGGTAAAATCTGATGACCTTGAGATTGTTTTGTCGGACAGTAGAATTGCAGAAGATGGTTCAATCATAAATAACAAAGAATATCCGGCAACCGCTTACTTAATTGGTGGAAAAGCCGCTTCTGTAGAATTAATTCCAGAAACTCCATTTGCTAAGGCTCAGCTTGTTGGAAATCAAATTAAATTAATTCCTGGAAAACACGATATCAATCTTGGAAGTTCAGAACCTGTAAAAATCAGAGTTATTACAGACAAGGGACATGAAGTTTATTCAAGAGAAATACTTTTCAAAGATGATACAGCTTTCCCTAAAATTACAATCAGTGGTCAAAATACCACAAAAGTAATTGATGCAAGAAGCGGAAAATATAAGGTATCTGGAAAAATCACCTGTCCTACAGGAATAGGCAAAGCAGAATATAGAATTTTGTCTGCCCCAGTAGAAATTAAGGCTGCTGTAATCAACAGTTTTAAGGCAGATCCAGCCAGTCAGGAATTTAAAACAATCAAACTTTCTGAAGACGGTTCTTATTCCTTCAATGTAGAAAGTGCAAGTTTAAATCCTGGAATTTATGTAATCGAAATTGTAGCTCAAAGTGCAGGTGGAAATGAATCTACAAATGCTACTGCAATTTCAATTATTCCAGATGTAGAAGAAGTTAATGGAAAAATGCCTGCTGTTAAGGCTCCATTAATTGCCTTTATTGACGGAAATGATGTTTACGGACTTGTAGCTTACCAGGGCCAGTTAGATCAGAGCTGGCAGATTTTCTCTCGTCAGGAAATGGCAGAAGGAAGTAATCCACTTACAATGACAATTACCGGTCCAGACGCAAAAGAATATTCTGGAAAATATAATGCTGTAAAAGCTCCATCTTTGGAAGCAAATATTGCTATGGTAAATGGCAGTGAATATTTAAGTGGAATGAATGTTATTCTTCCATACGCCTCATCTGAAGCAGGAACAATTACAGTTGATATTACAACCGCTGCAAATGTTAATTCCGTAAGTTATGAATTCTCCGGGGCAGAAGTTCCAGGTGGAAAAGTAATTTCTTCGGGTTCAGCAAAATTAATTAAACCAACAGAAGATAATCCTACAAAGTGGACAGCAGAGATTCCAATTATTGATTTGCCATCTAGAATCAACAATTTTACAGTTTCTATTAAAGCAGATTCTTTGGAAAAATCTCTAAAGGGTTCAATTGCTGTAATCCGCCAAAACGATAATATTGACGATGTAGAGCAGATTTATCAGTTCCCTGCTAGTCAAACTTTATATCAAAAAGAAAGCAACTCATATATTCTAAGAAATGGTTCAGAATATTATTTCTATGCCAACTGTGTAAGTCCAAAGGCAGAAATTGTAAGTGCAAAAGAAGGACTTTCTCTTAAACAGGAAGGAAAACTCTTTATTCTTACAGCCAGCAAAGACGGATATTTTACAGATGTAAGTCTTAAAGTAACAGACAAGTACGGTGATATTTACGAATCAGAAAAAATCAATTTCATTTCAGATTTGAAGGCTCCGGAAGTAGTATTGCTTACTCCAGTTTTACACCAGTGGCTTGGAACTTCGGTAAAAGTTTCTGGAACTGCTGTTGATGTAAATGGAATTAAGTCTGTTGAATATTCTCTTGATAACGGAAATTCTTGGCAGCAGATGGAAATTAAAGGTCCTGTAGAGGGAATTACTTTTGACCAGGATGTTGATATTTCAAAAGCCGCCGATGGACTTGTAAGATTAAATATTAGAGTTACAGATAAATCAGATGCAGTTACAGAGGTATTTACAACTTGCTACAAAGATACAACTGCTCCAGAAGTTACTGTAATTGAACCTTTGAAAGAAGATGTTGTAAACGGTCAGAATTTAATCGTATTTAATGTAAAAGATAATGCTTACTTTAAGAAGGCAGAATATATTGCTCCTCCAGTAGAAGGTCAGCCAGAAGTAAGAAAAAATATTGCAATTGGACCATTAGTTTCTACTTACATTGGAACAGAAGAATGTCCAATTGACGAAGCAATGTCTTTTGACTTTACAGATGATGCAGGAAATACAAAACGAGTAGAAGCCTGGGACTTTATCATTGATAATGAATCTGACTTACCTCGTTCAGAAATTCACGTTCCAGAGGATATGCAGGTTATTACCCGTGACTTTACAATTTCCGGTGTAATTTACGATGATGATGGCGATACTTCAATCTTCTATAAAATTGATGACGGGGAATATCGCAAGTTACCAGAAATGGGAACAAGCTTTGCAATTGATGTTCCACTTTCAACAATGACCGATAACGAACACACAGTTACAGTTTACGCAGTTGATATTAACGGTGTTCAGGGACCAGAAACTTCAAGAACCTTTAGAATCTCTCTGGAAGAACCAAAAGGTGCAGTAGAACTTCCTACAATTGATACATCCGTTCGTGAACTTGTTACAATTTCTGGTTGGGCAAGTGATAAAAACGGAATTGCAAAAGTAGAAGTTTCTTTGGATAACGGTAATTCCTTTAATGATGCTGTTGGAACAGAAGAATGGTCTTATGTAGTTGATACTCGTGCTATTCCAGGTGGAACACAGGTAGTATTCCTCCGCGTAACAGATAATTACGGAATTACAGGTTTGTATTCATCTTTGATTAATATTGATAACGATGCTCCAGGATTAAATCTTGAACTTCCACTTGATGATTCATCAACAACAGGTTCATTATTCTTCTCTGGAAATACTTACGATAACGTAGAAGTTACAAACTTAAATGTAACAATCCGTAATCTTGAAAAAACAAGTGAAGGAATTGTAAAAGACCTCAAGATAGATAGAATTATTGGACAGGTAATTGATATTTCAGATTTGGAAGATGGTTTCTACAACGTAGAAGTTACTGCAAAAGATAAGGCAGGAAATATTACAAATGTAAGCCGCAATATCCATCTTGAAAAAAATAAAGATCCAGCAGTGGTTGATATTCTTTACCCATTAAATGGTGAACATAAACAGGGTGTATTTACAATTTACGGACAGGCTTCCGGCGAAAGTGATATTAATGCCCTTAGATTATTTGTTGACCAGAAGATGATTGCAGAAACACAGCTTACAGGTTCTGGATTCTACAAGTTTGATATTACTCCTGAAATTATGGCAGAAGGGGCACACACTTACAGAGTTGATGCGGCTCTTGCTACAGGAGAGATTGTTCCTTCAAGAGAACAGACAATTACTTACAATCCAGTAGGACCTTGGGTAACAATTGATAACTTTACTTATGGTGATTTTGCTACAAACCGTCCATATATAAGAGGTCAGGCAGGATATTCAATCAGCGAAGACGATTTGTTACTTTCAAAAACAAAAGAAGCAAGTCCAGAATTTAAGGCAGAAATTGCAGCAAAACAAGTTGCAAAAGTTGAAATCTCTTTTGATAACGGTAAAACCTTTACAGAAGTTTCTAAAGCCGAAAAATGGATGTACCGTGTAGAAAATCAGGATTTGCCAGAAGGTTATCACTTTATGCTTGTAAGAGCTACAATGAAAAATCATGAAGTAGCAGTAACAAGAACAATAATTCAGATTGACAATACAAATCCAAGTATTAAACTTATTTCACCTGCAATTGGTGGTGCTTATAACCAGAAACTTGAAGTATCAGGACTTTCTAGAGATGATGTTCAGCTTGAAGATGTAATGATTACTTTAAGAAAAGGTGATAAGGCTTCTTACGAAGTTCCATCATTTATTCAGGGATTATATTTAGACTTCCATTTCTGGGGTGCAACTCTCTTTGATATTGGTGCCGGACTTACCTTCTTTGATGATGTTGTAAAAGTTCAATTCCAATGGGGACAGTTCACTCAGGAACAGCGTGATGCCGCTTCTAAAGTATTAAAACAAGATCTTACAAATACTCGTTATGGTGGAAAAAACGTAATGGGTATTAAGATTCTTGCAAACATTGCTAATCTTCCATTTAGTTTTATGTTTGGACACGACTGGGAATGGTTGTCTGCTTCGGCTGCCTTAGGTGCTCAGTTCACCTGGTTTGACTTAACTACATCTAAGAAAACTCAGGCCCTTTCGGCTATTTTGGCCCAGCTTGAGTTCCCTAAGATTAAATTGAATAACGTTAAAATGTTCAGTTCCTTTGCATTCTATACAGAAGGTTCATTGTGGTTCATCCCTACCGACGTTCAGTCTTCGGTTGAAATCCAGAATAAAGTCTTCCAGATTGCAGTTGGTATAAGAACAAACGTATTCTAATGGTAAAAACAAAGAGGAGTTGTAATGTTTACTAGACGGTTTAAGACTATATTTTTTCTATTGATATTATTTTCTGCGGCAACTTCCTTGTTCGCTGTAGATGAATATGTCAGTAACATTTACAAAGAAATAGATCAAAGCTTTAGCGAAAAATCTGAAGAAGTTTTAAATGAAATTCTCCAGAAATATCAGAATGATAAAAATTATTATCTGATAGAAAATTATGCCCAGAAAAAGGTAAGACGTTTAGTTTTAAGTGATGAATATACTTTTGCAATGGATGCAATTGTAATCATCATCGAAAACAATCTGGATAACGAATCTGCTCTGGAATTGTACAGCATGATTTCGGATGCTTACGATGAACAGAAACACCAGGAAGAACTTGCTCTCCAGGCAGAAGAAGCAAAGGCCCAGAGAATAGAAGTAGCCAAGGAACGTCAGCGTGGCTCTGTTGATAAGGAATATATTTCTACCGCCACAACATCAGGTGGACAGGTTTATATTTCCGGTGCCGACACAAAACTTTCTCATTCCTCTTGGTTGATTGACTTTGGTTTGATGAATTTTGCAAATCTTATGGATACTTCTTATGACCCTGCCTACAATGGCTTTAATTACGGTATTTCTTTGGATTATTCTTATGCATATTCCAGCAACGAAAAAACTTTTGGAATTGATACAGAATTTTCTGGAAAATTCCTTTCGGTAGGGGACGGTTCCAGCGATACTCCAATTTTTGCAGAAATTGAAGTAATGCCAAAAATGGCTTGGACTAACTTTTCAAAGAAATTTTTCTTAAGATTTGGTATGGTCGGACTTGTTACAGGAAAATCAGCAGAGGCAGAAACAAGTAGAAGTTTAACAATAGATAATTTTTATTCACCTGCACTGGGTATGTCATTAGAAAGATTAAATATTGGTTCTTCATATTTGACTTTTAATATGGACTATCTTCCGGGGCATTTATTTTATGAAAACATAAAAGCGGCTGCCTCGGCAAAAGCAATGGTAACAATTCCTTTTGGAGAAACCGAAAAATTCAACATGATTTTGAAGATGGGTATAAAAGATTATTTATTTGTAAAATCAGAAGGTATAGAAAATAGAGCAAGTGTTGTTCTTGCAATTGGAGCAGAAAATGGTTCAAAATAAAATTAAGACAGTAATATTTACAATATTTCTTTCTCTTTTTTCCATTTCTTTGTTAAGTGCAGATGATCTTTCCAGCAAATATTTAACAAAGGCTGATGAAGCTTTAGAGGCAGAAAATATTGCAGATGCATACAAATATATCAACGCATCTTTGGCTACCGAAAAAGATAAATTAGATCATTCAAAAATTATCTATCTTGCTCAGACAATTTATGTATTGAAGTTACAGGCACTTTTAGAAAATTTTGATGATATTGAAATGGTAGATATAGAACAGAATCTGGAAAAATATCAGGATATTTCAAATACCAAAATCAAAAAACTCTTAAAACAGATTGAACTGGACCAGGCCGCTAAAAAAGAAGCTCAACGTCAAAAAGAAAGGGCAGATGATATTCGTATTCAGCAGGAACTTCAGGAAGCCCAGCAGCGCAATATGGAAATCCAGCTTGAAAGTAACGAAAATTTCCAGAAATCAATGGAAGAAACAACTCAGGCTTTGCGTGAACAAAACGAAGCTGCAAGACAAAATCAACAGGAAATGAAAGAAGCCCTGGCAAGTGGACTTAAAGATATGGGAGACGCTTTTTCCGAAAGTGCAAAAGAAACTAAACGTTCAACAAGAGTAATTGCTTTTGCCGTAATTGGAATTGCTCTTCTTATAGTTTTGATAATTTTTATAGTTACAATTTTTGTTCACAAGGGATTAAAACAGCAGGAACAGCAGCAGGAAAATTACTTCAAAATGGTTACTGCTCTGGCCGCAAGTCAGCAAAATCAAACCAACTTATTGCTTGGTGGAATTACAGATTTATACGGTTCAAATCCAACTTTAAGAATTGCAGGCTCTTCTACCTGGCAGTCACCAGAAGCCCTTCCAGATGTTTCATTCTCTGAAGAAGATGAAAAAGCCTTAAAAGAACTTGCTGTAAAATGTGAAGAATTAGGTGGAAAAATCGACCAGGCAACAAACCGTAAAAATAATTCTAAAAACGTAAGTGAATTAGTTTACAAAATGTCTGTAAAATTAGGAGTTCCTCAGGGAATGGCCATGCTTAATTTCTGTGCCGCAATGGTTTATGACGCAGGTTTCTTGGCTTTAGATCCAGAATTACTGACTAACGAAAGTTTAAGTGACGAAGAAAAAGAAGCAATGAAGGAACACGTAAATCTTTCTGAAAAATATCTTGATTTTGTTCCTAAAAAATACTGGTCTGTATTTGAAGATGCTGCAATCAAACATCACGAAAATATGGACGGATCTGGTTATCCAAAAGGCTTAAAAGGTGAAGAAATCCCTCAGATTGCCCGTTTAATTCGTGTTGCAGAAACTTACAATTCACTGTCATCTAAGAGAAATTACAGACAGACAATGGATAAAGAATCAGCAATTCAGGCCTTAAGAGACCAACCACAGTTTTATGATTCTCAAGTGGTCGACGCCCTTGATTCAATTGTTTAATTAATTTTGATGGTAAATATTAATACATAATACTTATCTCCTTTGACGGGAAGACTAAAAATCTTCCCGTTTTTTTATCTAAAATTCAACTTATATTCTACCGATAAGTAGAATATGACTATTATAATTTTTGCGCTATTATTATTAAATCTAAGTTTTGTTCAGGCTCAGGAGTTAAAACCCTTATATCAACTTCCTGATAAACCTAATCTTGTCGTAAATGATGAGGGAGATACAGAGATTCCTCTCTCCACCTTCCTTGTTGGCTCAGATCATGGATTATTTAGAGTCACAAATAGGAATAATTCAATTCCTCTGTGGACCGGTGGCCGTGTAGATCAGATTCTTCTATTAAAACTACCAGATTCCGACGGAAATTTAAAAGAAAGCTGGATGCTCAGAACTTCAAAGGGTATATTTGTAACCCAGGATTTAAAAACCTTTGAAGAAAGAGACGAGGGATTACCATTTTTAACAATCAAAAAATATAAAAATAACAAAACCTATCTCGAAAAACAGATTCAGGAAATTAAGGATATTAGTGCAAATCCTCTGAACAATCAGGAAATAGTTACCGCCACAAAAGATAATGTTTATTATTCAAAAGACGGTGGAAAAAGCTGGAAAAACTGTGGTTCAATGAGTAAATCAACCCCGGGCGTAAAAGCCGTAGCCCTAGCAACAATCGAAGGCCAAAGTGTAATTTTTATGAGCCATCCAATTTTTGGCCTTTCATATATTTTCCCTGACAGCAAAAATCCACAGTGGACAGATGTTGCAGCAGGTTTTGATAAAATTGACACCCTTTCATCACCAGACGAAATTTCAGATATTTTGCCGGTTGTAAGATTTGATTCCCAGGGAAATAAATATACAGAAATCTACATTTCTCAATCTTATATTCCAAGAATTTATAAATTCAACTGGCAGGAAAAAAAGGGAGAATTAATTTACAAGGGTAAAGAACCAACAGAAGCAATCGACGGTTTGACTTTAATCGACAACGTATTACTTTACACAAAATTGGAAGGTTTTGGTTCAATCGATATAGACACTCTTACAAGTCCTGGACGTCCTGCAATGGAAAAAAACTGGGACCTTGCCTTTGCTTGCGTTCCAGGAATGATAAATGCCGCCTGGATTCCCCAGACTCGCAGCGGATTTGCCTCTGGAATTTTGTTAAATGAACTCTGGCTTCTTTACCCTGGTACAATAAATACACCTTATGCCGATATTGCAAACGGACGTAAAGCAATTTATGGTTCGGCTTATACCTGCAGAACAAATGCGGGAATAGAAAAGACAAAAAAAATCATCAAAGACCGTAATATGAACGCTCTTGTAATCGATATGAAAGATGATTACGGCCTTTTACGATACGATTCAAAAGACCCATTCATTTTGGAAAAAGCATTTATATCAGAATATGCAGTAAATCTTGATAATTTCATAAAAGAATTCAAAAAAGACAACATATACTTAATTGCCCGCATTGTAACTTTTAAGGACAAACACCTTTCAACTTACAAAAAGGGAAAATATGCAGTCTGGGATTCAAAAAATAATAAACAATGGCTTGGAATAAAAGGCATGGAAGACATTCTTGATGAAGAAGGAAATCCAACCGGCCAACAAACTCTTGCTTATTATGACGAATACTGGGTAGATCCATATTCAGAAGAAGTTTGGGAATACAATGTAGCCGTTGCAAAAGAATTAATCGCCCGTGGCTTTGACGAAGTTCAGTTTGACTATATTCGTTTCCCAACCGATGGAGCAAATCTCCACAATGCAAAATATCGCTGGGCCGATAAAGGAATGGACAAGGAATCAGCTTTAATTTCCTTCCTTTCTTATGCCAGAGAAAATATTCAGGCCCCAATAGGAATTGATATTTACGGAGCTAATGGCTGGTACCGGTCTGGAACAAGAACTGGACAGGATGCAGAAATGCTTGCAGAGTATGTTGATGTAATAGGCCCAATGTTCTATCCATCTCACTTTGAACAGACTTTCTTAAATTATAATCCTCAGGCCGACCGAACTTACAGAATTTACTATTATGGTTCTTTCCGTAATACAATTTTATGTAGAAACCGAGCAATTGTTAGACCTTGGGTTCAGTCTTTCTATTTAAATTGTTCTTACGACCGCCTATATTATGACGAAGATTACATCCGCAAAGAATTTTTTGGAACCAGAGATGCAATCAACCGCGGCTATATGTGCTGGAACAATGTAGGAAATTACGAAGTAACTCCACCAGATATTACAGATAGCGAAGTATTTATTGGAACAGCCCCAGAAGCAAGCCAGGAATTTAGAAAGCCCGCTATTGGAATTCGCAGAAAATTAGAATATATTGATTCGGATGTTTCGGTTTTAGATAGTATCCTGCAGCAGTACGATAATACTGGTTCATATCTGCCATTCTTACAGGTTACACCAAATATGATTAATGGGAGTAATTAAATGACAATCGGTTCCTACACACCCGAAGAAGCAATTTCATCAATCGCCACAGCACTCGCTCCAGCCGCCCTTGGAATAGTAAGAGTTTCTGGAAAAAATTGTATAGATTTAGTAAGTAAAGTTTTTTCCAGACCAAAAGCCTTATTAGAAGCCCCGGGAAATACCCTTGTTTACGGTTGGATTGTAAATCACTCTGGCGAAAAAATTGACGAAGTAATGTGTGCAGTTTACCGTGCCCCAAAATCCTTTACCGGCGAAGATATGGTCGAAGTTTTTTGTCACGGAGGCCCTGCCGTAGTTACAGCAATTCAAAACCTTATGCTTAAAAGCGGCTTTAGACAGGCAAACCGTGGGGAATATACTTTCCGCGCTTACGTAAATGGCAAAACAGATTTAACAAAAGCCGAGGCGGTAAAAGAGATTATCGACAGCCATACCGATGTTTCCCGTTCCCATGCCGCTGGAAGACTGGCCGGTTCATTATTTCAGGAAATCGATTCAATCAAAAAATTAATCTTAGATACCCTTGCCGCAATCGAAGTGGAAATAGAATATCCCGAAGACGAAGAAACAATTGCCGACACCTTTGACCGAGCCGATATTGAACTTGCAATTAAAAGACTTCAGTCCCTTGTAGATTCCTGGCAGGGCGAAAAACTTTATCAAGATGGAGCCAGAGTTGTACTTGCAGGTCCTACAAACGCCGGAAAATCTTCACTTTTCAATGCAATTTTAAAAGAAGAACGCGCAATTGTAAGCGATATAGAAGGAACTACCCGAGACTGGCTTGAATCTTGGGCCAGTATAGATGGAATTCCAGTTCGTTTATTTGACACAGCCGGTTTACGCGACACCCAGGATAAAATCGAAGCCCAGGGAGTACAACTTACCCGAAATCTTGCTCAGGATGCCGATGCCGTTTTGTATTTGGTAGATCAAAGTCTTGGTCTAAAAGAGGAAGATTACGATTTTATTAAAAATTGCCGTGAACCATTAATTTTGGTTTGGAATAAATGCGATAAAGGTGGGGAAAGCCTTCCCCTCGCTTCAAAGCAGAGCTTTTCCGCTCCCCCTTCCAGCGGAGACAATCAACAAGTTGCTTTTCCCCGCAACGCCCCTTTTTCGGAGGAAGAAAATATTGATGGGGACAGACCCCTAAATCCTCAAGCCCAGGTAAAAATCTCTGCAAAAACAGGACAGGGATTAAAAGCACTCTTTGCAGAAATCAGTAAAATCCTAAAGGCAGGACTTTCAAGCGAAAGACAACAGGCCGGACTTGGATCTGCAAGACAAAAAGAAGCAGTAGCCCAGGCCCTGGAAGCAACAAAACATGCACTTGTAAGTGCCGATGATAATTACACCTTAGATGCAGTAGTTCAAGATTTGGAAGATGCCTTAGATTCCCTTTCGGAAGTAACAGGCGATATTACCCCGGATGATGTTTTGGCTTCAATCTTTGCAAACTTCTGTGTAGGTAAGTAGTAAGTAAAAAAAAAGAGCAAAAGCGGATTTATTGTTAAAACATATAAAATTGTATAAAATCAAGACAATTGTTGAGAGATATAAAATTTCTTATTCAGGAGATTTGAAAAAATGTGTGGAATAGTAGGTTACATTGGTTATAAACAGGCATCACAACTTTTGGTAAGTGCCCTTAAAAAATTGGAATATCGTGGTTACGATTCTGCAGGAATAGCAATCCTTGATGATGGAAATATTTTAGTTCGCAAATGTAAGGGAGCCTTAAAATTCCTTGAAGAAAAAATCGCAAACGAAACAATAAAAGGTTCACTTGGAATTGGCCATACTCGCTGGGCAACTCACGGAGAACCATCTGACACAAACTCTCATCCACATACTTCTATGGACGGAGCAATTTCGGTAGTACACAACGGAATTATCGAAAACTATGCTGACCTCAAGGCAAAACTTCAGTCAGAAGGAATTGTTTTCAAATCACAGACAGATACAGAAGTTGTTGTTCATCTTATAGATAAATTCTATAAAGAAGAAAAAGATATTTTTAAGGCAGTTTTAAAAGCCCTTCACGTAATCGACGGATCTTATGCTCTTGGAGTTATTTGCCGCGATTACCCAGACCGCATAATTTGTTGTAGAAAGGAATCTCCACTTGTAATTGGAATTGGAAAAGGGGAAAACTTTATTGCTTCAGATGTACCACCACTTTTGGAACATACCCGCGATGTTTACTACCTTGGCGAAAAAGAACTTGCTGTTTTGTATACAGACCACGTAGATATGTTCGATTTTGAAGGAAATAAAATCATCAAGGAACCAAGCCATGTTGACTGGGACTTGAACGCTGCCGAAAAGAACGGATACCCACATTTTATGATTAAGGAAATCCACGAACAGCCAAAGGGTATTACCGATACAATGCGCCCAAGAATTATCCATGACGGAAGTGGAAAGCCTACAGATGTTTACTTCGAAGAATCAAGTATGGACCAAGCCTGGAAAAATGCAGATAGAGTAGTAATCACAGCTTGTGGTACAGCTTATCACGCAGGAGTAGTTGCAAAATACGCTTTCGAAAAAATTGCCAGAATGAAGGTTGATGTAGATGTAGCCTCAGAATTCAGATACAGAAATCCAATTCTTGATAAAAAAGATGTATTTATAGTAGTAAGTCAGTCAGGTGAAACAGCTGATACCCTTTCTGCCCTCAGACTTGCAAAAGAAAACGGATTAAAGGTAGTTGCAATTACAAACTGTGTAGGTTCAACCGTAAGCCGCGAAGCTGATGATGTAATTTACACCCTTGCAGGTCCAGAAATTGCCGTAGCTTCTACAAAGGCTTATACAACTCAGATATTGTGTATGTATCTTCTTGCAATTAAAGCCGGAAAACTCAGAGGAACTTTGAGTGATCAAGAAGCAACAAAACTTTTGTCAGAATTAGAAACAATCCCAGCAAAAATTCAGGAAATCCTGGATGGAAAGGACGTAATCCAGAAGTTCGCCTCACAGCAATTCAATAAGGATAAGATTTTCTATATTGGCCGCCAGTTCGACTCAGCAACTTCTCTTGAAGCTGCTTTGAAGCTCAAGGAAGTTTCATATATGCATTCCGAAGCCTTTGCTGCCGGAGAATTAAAACACGGCCCAATCGCCCTGATTGACCCACAGACTCTGGTAGTAGCAATTGCCTCAGAACCCGACCTCTACGAAAAAATTGGTTCAAACATGGTAGAAGTAAAAAGCCGCGGCGCCACAGTTTTAGTAATCACCCAGGACGAAAAAGCTTTCGAAGGTAAAACCGACCAGGTATTCAAAATCCCAGAATGTTCCTCAACTCTGGCCAGCCTTTTGACCGTAATCCCAGCCCAATTGTTCGCCTATTACTGCGCAGTCTTAAAGGGCTTCGACCCAGATAAACCACGTAACTTAGCAAAATCGGTTACAGTTGAGTAGCTTTGAAAACAGCTTGTTGGATTACCAGCAGGCTGTTTTTTTTATGCAAGGGGGTTTTGGTGGGGGAGGGACAAAAATTTTCAAATTTTTCGTGTCGATTATAATCGACAAGGAGGAGTTGGGAATCGAAGTAATTCCTATTTGGAAATGGTTGATTAGGAATTGATATGGGATGGGGCCCCTCAAAAAATCCTACTTTTATTCCCATCCCCCTTACCTTGACTAAGCCTGTCCAATTTTATATACTTTTAAAACTTAATTCGGGCCATTAGCTCAGCGGTTAGAGCAGAGGACTCATAATCCTTTGGTCCTTGGTTCAAATCCAAGATGGCCCATACTTTTAGTACTTCGGGATAGGTGCTAAATCCTTATTTTACAAGCATTTACAAAATAATCTGACCTTCAGTTTTTTATAAATGTTAAGCGAATGTTAAGTGCTTAACAAAAAAACATGGAGGACCAGATGGATTCAAATTATCACATCTTCAAAAAATCAATTACATCAAAAGGCAAACTGATTCACAAATGGTATTGCTATTGGAATGATCCTATTACGGGAGTAATGCATCAGAAAGTCTGCAAGGGCTGTAAGACTCAGGCTGAAGCTTATGCTTTCGTTTCTTCTTTGCCGTCTCTTTTTTTAGAAAATAAAATCACAATTGCAAAAATGACCCGGGACATGTACATACCTGGAGGCAGGCACATAGAGAGGCTGGAAAAACTTGGAAAGACATACGCCATTGATATTTTAAAATACAAGCGTAGTATGCTTGAAGTATTCATCAATCAATACGGAAGTCTTGAACTGAAGGATTTGACCATTCCTATGGTTACGGAATTTCTTTCTGCAGATAAACACTGCGGAAGCTGGAAGAATAATTTCCTGACTGTTGTCGGGGAAGTCTACCAGGAAGCTCCTTTTATGGGCCTGCCCTATATTCAGGAACCGCAATTTCCAAAATTTAAGAGAAATACGAAAAAGAAAGACGTTTTCACTACGGAAGAGTTAAATCAATTATTTGATGAAAAACTCTGGATTTCAATAAGCAAAAATCGATATGAAAAGCATCCCCAGTTTGATGAAGGTCACAAAGCAATTTATCTGATGTTCCTTTGCTGCGTAAAATGCGGCCTTCGTATTGGAGAGTCAATTGGGGCGCGAGTAAATCAATTTCTCTTTGATCAAGAAGTCTTTCTTGTGGATGGATTTTATAAACACAATCAGCTGGTGCGGACAAATTACAATAAGTGCGGTTCTGAAGAAGACAAGAAGATTCGTGTTGTTCCTCTGCCAGAGGATTTTGCTCAGATTATCCGGGAATACATTTTAGAAAATAAACTGAGTTCAGAAGACTATGTCTTTCAGCGTTATGGAAAACCAATCCGTAAATGGCTTGCAGAAGAATGGTTTCGTAAAGCATTAGAGACTTCTGGCATTGAGACCGGAAATCGTATTCTTACTCCTCATTCTTTACGCTTCACCTACATTACAAGGATGCGCCGTGAAGTCGCCGGAGAAACCGTCCAGAAAATTGCAGGACATACAAGCATCGCTATGACTGATTATTATACTCGTGCGGCAATTCCTGAAATGGTGGAGGCAGTGAAGTCGGCTAATGGAGCGGCTAACAGGCTGTTTGAGTAGAAAAAGAGATAAAAATGAGCGATAATAAAAATATGACGACAGAAAAACTGGATACACTAAGGAAAATAGGAGAAACTGTTTCTGTAGAATTTAAACGCTGCGGTGGAAACATTGAGCATGATGTTTATGAAACCGTCTGTTCATTTTCAAATCGTTTCGGTGGTGATATTTTCTTAGGAATCCTTGATGATGGTACTGTAAATGGAGTTCCAGAAAAAGCAGCTCCCGACATGGTAAAGAACTTTATAAGTGTTCTTGCAAATCCATCTTTATTCTCTCCAACTCTCTGTATTGATGCAGAAATTATGGAGTATGAAGGAAAAACTATTATTCACATATATGTTCCGGTTTCTGGTGAAGTTGTCAGCTACAAAAATGTAATTTACAACCGGACAAATGATTCTGATGTGAAAGTAACATCTACGACAGATATTGCACAAATGTATATCAGGAAGCAGGAAATTTTTACTGAAAGAAAAGTCTTTCCTTATGTCAAACTTGAAGATATACGAATTGATTTGCTACCACTTGTAAGAACAATGGCAAAAAATAATTCTGCTGGAGGTCATCCGTGGGAAAAATTAAGTGATGAGGAACTTTTAAAAAGTGCCGGCCTGTATACAGTAGACCGACTGACGGGTGAAAAAGGTTTTAATCTTGCAGCCGTAATGTTACTTGGAAAAGATGAAGTTATTCATGATGTTGCCCCGACCTATTCAACAGATGCCTTGCTAAGAAAAGTGAATGTAGACCGATATGATGACAGGCTTATTGTTGAAACAAATCTGATTGAAAGTTACGATCGTCTTTTTGAATTTGCAACAAAACATCTCTTAGATAAGTTTTATTTGGAAGATGGGAAAGTACGTATTTCTCTCAGAAATATTCTTGCCCGTGAAATGATTGTGAATACGCTTATGCACCGGGAATTTTCAAGTGGCTATCAGGCAAAGTTCATCATCGAAAGAGACAAAATGTATGTAGAAAACGCAAATCGAGCAAGAAAAGATGGACTTATAACTCCGGAAAACTTAGAACCTTATGCAAAAAATCCATTGATTGCATCTTTTTTTAGAAACATAGGATATTCAGATAAACTCGGCTCTGGCGTAAGGAAACTGTTTAATTATTCACACAAATATTCTGGTGAAAATCCAGAATTTTTAGAAGGAGATGTCTTTAGAATTACAGTTCCGCTGAATGATGATTTTTCTTGGGATGCAGGCAATATTCCTAACGCTAAGGAAATATCCCCAGTTAATATCCCTAGCTCCAATGAAATATCCCCAGTTAATATCCCTAGCTCTAATGAAATATCCCCAGCATTAAGAAATAAAATTGCTGCTTTAGGAAAACGACAAAACAAAGAAATTGTAAAAAGTTTGATAATTGAATTATGTAAAGAATCACCTAAGACAAAGAAACAATTAGCGGAAATATTCCAAAGAGATGAAGAATATATGAAAAAATTTTATTTGTCAAAAATGGTTGGGGTAGAACTGGACCTTACAATTCCAAATAATCCTACTGATCCGAATCAGGCATATAAGGCAAGATAATGTTACAAAAAGTTTTATAAATAATGGCTTGCTAGTAATCCAGCAAGCCGTTGTCATTTATATATTTTTCATTTCTTTTTCGCGTTTTAGCTGGCGGAGCTCAAGTTTTGAAGTTATATAGTTGTCTATGAACTTCTGATCTTCTTCTTCAAGACAGTCGTAACCTTTTAGAAGGCCTTCATATTGTTTTGCAAGACCAAATAGCCAGCCATAAGTTTTTATATCGTCCTCATGATGATATTCGTCTTTTGTAAGAAGCCATTGAAGAGGTACTTTTAACTTTGATGCAATGTTTTGCAAAGTTGTCTCTGGAATATCAGTCTGATAATTG
This sequence comes from Treponema sp., assembly GCA_024682655.1. GTDB lineage: Bacteria > Spirochaetota > Spirochaetia > Treponematales > Treponemataceae > Treponema_D. The sequence goes on along the minus strand of JAIKYZ010000108.1, from coordinate 71 downwards.
CTCCAGTTAATCAGAGTTTCATAATCAATAATGTCTTTTAAATATTTTTCATGTTGCACTTGAAAATCATA
>JAIKYZ010000089.1 GCA_024682655.1 Treponema sp. | reverse complement strand
CCTGTAGAAGAAATCGAGGACATCGAAGTTGTAGAAGATATTGAAGCTTTGGAAGAAAAAGCCCCAGATCCATTTATGCTTGCTTCTGTTCTTGCGCCACCAATTAATTATGATTACAAGGAAAGTAACGATTCTTACATTGAAAAAGGTTTCTTCCCAACGGTTGAAAATCTAACCGCAGATTGTTTACAATTGGGAGACAAATTTATTTTGCCAAATCCTAAATCCATGGAATCAGTTAAATTTACCGTGTACAAACTTCAGAAATATGACTCAGAAAATAATCAGGATTGTGAAAATCTTGAAGAAATTAGTGAATTAGAAAGCCTCCCAGAAGATGCAAATCAGGATATGTTTGTTTCAAATAATTATTTTGCAATGACTCAGTTTGGTGCAAATAATAATGATGTAACAGAACTTGAAAGTATTAATGCCTCTTCAATTGTAGAAAATGAAGGCGTATATTCAATTGCCGACAATCTTCAGTATTCTAATGTAGAACAGGACCTTGAATTCAAAAAACTGGTTGATTCCGTTCTCCATTAATCCCCTTAATTGAAAATCCCATAAGCTTTCAATATAATCAAATTTATGCAAATTAAATTAAATAATCTTGTTAAAAGATATAAGTCTCCAGATGGATTGTCTACAATCTCTGCTGTTGATGGAATCTCTTTAACAATTCCTTCAAACGAAATCTTTGGAATTATTGGAAAAAGTGGAGCCGGTAAATCTTCTCTGGTTCGTCTTATTAGTATGATGGAAGTTCCAGATGAAGGCCAAGTTTATTACGATGACACCAGAATTGATAATCTTGCCGAAAGAGAATTGATTTTAAAACGCCGTAGAATAGGCATGATTTTCCAGAATTTTAATTTGTTCAGTTCCCGTTCTGCAGCACAAAATATTGCATATCCAATGGAAATCTGTGGCGTTCCAAAAGAAAAAATCGAAGCCAGGGTAGAAGAATTACTCAAAATTGTAGATTTATCGGATAGAAAAGATGCAAGAATCAGCACACTTTCGGGTGGTCAAAAGCAGAGGGTTGCTATTGCCCGTGCCCTTGCAAATGAACCTGATGTTCTTTTCTGTGATGAAGCAACTTCGGCTTTGGATCCTCAGACAACTAAATCAATTTTGGATTTAATTAGAAAAATCCAGAGTCAGATGAATCTTACCGTTGTAATGATTACCCACCAGATGGAAGTTGTTCGTGATGCCTGTTCACAGGTAGCGGTAATTAACGAAGGTAAAGTTGTAGAACAGGGCTCGGTTGATGAAATCTTCTTAAATCCAAAAAATTCTGTTACAAAAGATTTTATTTCTCACCTGGGAATTAATCAGCCTAAATCAGATAAAGAAGTTATCCGCTGGTCAGAAGATGGTGGTGCTTATGAACTTTCTTTCCCTAAAGAACAGCAGGGAGCACCAGTTTTAAGTCATCTTGCCAAAGAATTTGATATTGAATTTAATATCCGCGCTGCAGGTCTTCAGACTTTGACTAGTGGAACTGTTGGTAAAATGATTGTAGATTTTTCTGGTAATTCAGAAGAAGTTCAAAAGGCAATTGATTATTTACAGAAAAATAAAATTATAGTTACAAAGGTTCAGGGGTAATAAAAGATGATAGATTTTTCTAGACTTGGAGCAGTTCTTGGCGAAGCCACTGTTCAAACTCTTTTAATGGTTGCTTTATCAACTATTTTCAGTGTAATTCTGGGAGTACCTCTTGGAATTCTTTTATGTACAAGTGATCCTTCAGGTGGTCTTAAACCTTGTAAATTATTAAATCAGATTTTGTCTGTAATTATTAATATTCTTCGTGCAATTCCATTTGTAATTCTTGTAATTCTTTTATTCCCATTTACCCGTGTGATAGTTGGTTCTGCAATTGGTACTAAGGCTTCTATTGTTCCACTCACAATTGCCGCTGCCCCTTTCGTCGCCCGCGTAATTGAATCAAGTTTAAAAGAAGTTGATGCCGGCGTTATCCAGGCTGCAAAGGCTATGGGGTCAACAAATAAACAGATAATCTTTAAGGTTTTAATTCCAGAAGCACTTCCTTCTATTGTAAATGGAATTACTCTTACAATTATCAATCTTATTGGTTATTCTGCAATGGCCGGTACAGTTGGTGGTGGTGGTCTTGGTGATGTTGCCATTCGCTACGGATATCAGCGCTACCGTGTTGAATATATGATTTCTTCGGTTGTTATTATTTTGATTCTTGTTGAAGTAATTCAGCTTTTAGGAACTTATATTTCTAATAAGATGCTTTCTAAACGTTAATAAACTGTAAAAGGGTTAAAAGAAAAGGGGATGTCCAATAAGATTTGGCACTGTGGTCATTGAGCTTGTCGAAATGACCATTTACACTATATGTGGTGGTTTCGACAAGCTCAACCACCGCATTATTTACTTATTGGACAGACCCTTTTTTTATTGGATTTGATTTGTTTTAACCTACTGTAAATATTGCTGCATCAACTGAGCAAATAGATAAATCTTCTTGTAAATATCAACACAGAATTCTTTCATTGGAATCTCGATGAATTTTTCAAGGTCTTTCCAGTTTGCTACAAGTACAGGTTTTGGAAGACTGTAATCTTCAACAAGCTGTTTAATTGTTTTTCCAATTGTAATAAGGTTTTGTGTAGAAGTGTAGAGGAAATTCTTGGCTGTGTCGTTAGCGTCTCCTACAACTCTGTTTATGATATTTTCTGCTCCCTGATCATGGGCTGTTTTTGGAAGAAGGGTTTTAATTTTCATTCCTAAAGCGCCTTCTTCGGCAAGGGATTCATCAAAGAGGGTAATTTCGTCCGAGGCTTTTAATAATTCCTGGTAGGCGTTTGACATTGGTGCCGAGAGGGCTGCATCCCACTGACCACGAATTACAACTACATCATATAATTCACGGATTTCTTTTTTAACGTGTTCAACAATAAAAGTTTTAAGGTAATTAAGGGCTTCGGTATATTCATAGGTATCAAGATTTTTCTTTTCAAGATTTCCGTTAAAGCTTGCAACGTAGTAGTTAAGAATCTGAGGATTTGCTGTACCAAAAATCTGCATACAAATTGAATTTGCTTTATCTTCTTTTTGTTGAGTTCCAATTCTATCCAAAATTGTATGAACTTCTGTCTGAATCTTATCAACATAAGGTTCAAACAAGGGTTCAAAATGATATTTTAACTGGTATTCGTATTCAGGATCTTTTGCAATTAATTGAATCATCATATCCAAAGATTTAGAAACCTGAATATTTCTGATTTTTGCAACGATTTTTCTCCAGTTGTTTGGAGAAATTAAATCTTTTCCTGTTGTAGTTTTGAACATTTCAAAAAGATCATTCCAGATAATTGTTTCGTCTGTAATTGCAAAGGCAACGGCAAGGAAGTCTTTTAAATCTTCAAGGATATATTCATCGTTTACTTTTTCAAAATGAGGAGCGACGTCGAATTTATATTCCTGAATAGTTGTATCAAATTTTCTTAATAATACATAAAAATCATATTCACAGAAGTCTTTAAAAATTGTAAAAGCCTTAAAAAGATTTTCACCCCTGTTCATTCTTTCGTTATCAAATTGATTTGTAAAAGTTTGAAGTTCTTCTTCCAGAGTTGCCTGAATTTTTTGTAAAGGTAATTTCTTTGACATTTCCAGAATCTTCTGTTCGTCAAAATGTTCAAGCAATTCAAGCTGCTGTTCAGACATTGTAAAATTGATTATCTGGCGTTTAAATATTGCAGGGTTCTGGGCAGATTTTATATAAAGCTGAGATTGAGAAATAGCTTTATAGATTTCCCACATAAGTTTAGCAAAAGAGGCCTGGACTTCTCCTGAATTAGCTTTGTAGAAGGCATGGTATTTTGTTTTAGAAAAATTTTTGGCTAATGCCTTTAATCTTCTTTTCTTTTCAGCCTCAGGGCTTGATGATTTAAAAATAGATGCAAACAGGTTATGAAAAAAACTTGATTTGCCTGTTTCCTTAGAATCAGTTTTACTATTATTATTTCTATCCATAATATAGAATATAAGTGAATTTCATTCTTCTTTCAAGGTGGAACATTTCTATAAATTTAGTTATACTTGCTTAAATTATTTTCATAAAAAAAGTTTACTTGATTTGGTCTTGTAACCTTTCTTTTATTCAGGGGTTTTATTCGGGACATAGATTCAAGTAAATTTAAAGTTATCAGCAAAACTGGTAAAAGGAGTTTATTATGAAAAAAATTGCGTTAGTTGCATTGATGGCTGTACTTTGTCTTTCAGCTGTTAGCGCATACAACCCTCCAGCAGGTGGCGAAAGTTTATATGAGCTTTCTAGTCCTTCTGCTTTATCTGGTCAGAATTCTGTTGCTGGCGGAGGTATTTACAAGATTGGTCCAGAGTCTTTGACTGTAAATCCTGCCCTTTTAGCTACAGAGCAAAGAGTTGTATTAAACTTGGCTTATACAGCTTTATTTTCTTCAAACGAAGCAAATGCCTCTTCTTTTGGAAGTGCTATGCAAACTGGTATTGTAATTCCTACAAAACTCTATATTTATAGCGTTTACTTAAATGGAACCTTTGTACCTTTTGAAGAAATGAATTTAAGAAATACTTTATCTACAAAAATGGGTATGTCTAAATCAATCACAGATAAACTTGATGTTGGTTTAGGTCTCAATGCAGGTATGGCTTGGGGTGCCGATAATGACTGGTCCTTAAGCGGAAATCTTGGCTTCCTTGCTAAGCCTGGAGATGTTGGATTTATGAAAGATTTTAGATACGGAGTTTCAGTATTAAATCTTGGAAAGAATTTTAATTCTTCTGATATTGGTAGTGATTCTTCTGTTGATACAAGTGCTTATCCAACAATTGCAAGTGTAAAAGCCGGAGTTGCTGCATCTTTGTTTACAAATGATATTATCAATCTTGGTTATTCATTTGACATTACAGTTCCTGGTTTCCAGAACCTTATTTTTGATACTGGTTTGAAATTTGGAATTAAAGATAGTTTTGCTATTAGTGTAAATGAAAAAATCAATTTGGTTGAATCAATTAGAGGTTGTAACAACTACATCCCATCTGTTGGATTTAATTTCAAATTTACATTTGATATTAAAAACAAGGCTCCAGAAGCAGAATCTACTGAAGAAGTTAAAGAAAATAAATTTGCTTCTTACATGGAATCAAAAGAATGGAGCGAAAGTGAAATGACAGTTTCTATGGCTTACAAAAATCTTTACCAGTCTATTACAGCTGTTTCTACAGGTGTAGATATTAATCTTGGTATGAAAGATGATAAGCCTCCTGTAATTGAAATCATGTTTGATGATGAAGATGAAGAGTAAGGGGTGATAAATTATGAAAATTAAGAAAATAATTACAATCAGCTTATTTTTTACCTTGTTGACATCAAGTTTCTATGCAAAGGTAAGATATATTTCGCCAAATAATGATGGTGTTCAAGACGAATTAGTTCTCCCTCTTAATATTTCTGAAAAACGTTATGTACAGGGCTGGAGCCTTGTTATCTTGGATGAAAATAAAGAAGTTGTAAGAACAATTGAAAATAAAATTGCTTTGCCAGAAAAAATTGGTTTTAAGTCATTTTTCAAACAGCTTGTAACTCCAAAACAGGGTGTTCAGATTCCAGAAAGTGTTTCTTGGAATGGTGCAATGGATAATGGTGAAACAGCTCCAGACGGAAAATATTTCTATTATCTTACTGCTACTGATGACAACGGAAATGTTGGCCGTTCTAAAGAATATGAAATTGTAGTAGATACAATTGCTCCAGAAATTGAATTACAGCAGCCAACTGATAAAATCTTTGGTGAAGGTGCTAAAAACTTCTTCAAAGTTACCCAGGATGGTTCTGTTGAAGATTTATGGACTGCATATTTTAAGAATGCCGATGGTGACATTGTAAAAACTTATACTTGGACTAATGCTGCTCCAGAAAGTTTTAAATGGTATGGTACAAACGAAGAAGGCGCTCAGGTTGCTGATGGCGTTTATACTTATGAAATTACCTCAACAGATAAGGCCGGAAACGTTGCTCCTCAGTCTGTTATTACAAATATTATTTATTCTGCCGAAAAGCCTGCTACAAATATTTATATCAACGGTTCTCGTTACTTCTCTCCAAATACAGAAAGTAAGATGAAGAATATCGTATTTGATGTAACTATTCCTGTTCCAGAAGCTAAGACAGGAAATGAATTACTTGAATGGGCTGTTCAGATTAAAGACAAAGCCGGAAAAGTTGTTCGTTCTTATAATCAGGATAATATGGGAAAAATCCCACCAGAAAGTATTACTTTTGATGGCCTTGATGATAAAAATGCTTTACTTGCTGACGGTGAATATCAGGCAAGTCTTACAGCAAGATATTCTAACGGATATATTCCTGCAGAAATCTTCTCTCCTGTAATTGTACTTGATACACAGGCTCCTAAAACACTTATTTCTGCTTCTGACAAAGTATTTGGTGGCGGTACAAAAGATACAGTTACCTTTACAATCACAAGAAATCCTGATTCTGGTGCTCCAGTTCCTGCTTGGCATGGAAAAATCCAGACTAAAGATGGTCTTGTTGTAAGAAGTTATGACTTTGGTGAATTCCCACCAGAAAGTGTTGTTTGGAACGGTGTTACAGATGAAGGAAAAATTGCAGAAAATGGTTCTTACATTTTTGTAATGGAAGCTGAAGATTTGGCTGGAAATCTTGGTGGTGGAATCCTTGATTCTACTGTTACCTTCGATACTACAGAAGCAAATCTCCTTCTTACTATGTCTGAGACTGCCTTCTCTCCAAATGGAAATGGTGTAAAAGATACAATTTCATTTACTCCAATTACAGAAATTAAAGATTTTAAATCTATCGAATTTACAATTAAAGATTCTAAGAATAAGCTTGTATACGCAACTCCAGCCTCAACAACTCTTCCTGTAAATTATGTTTGGGACGGAAAGACTAATGAAAAACTTCCTGCTCCTGATGGATTCTATTCTGCTTCATTACATGTACTTGCAGCAAACGGTTCAGAAATCACAGTTTCAACTCAGAATTTTGAATTGGATACTGTAGCTCCTTCCTTAGTTGCAGAATGTCCATGGAATTTCTTCTCACCAGATGGTGATGGAAATCAGGATAATGTTCCAATTACAATTACAAATTCTACTTCAGAGAAACTTTGGACAGCTGAAGTTAGAGATTCTAAGGACAAGACAATCAAGAAGATTACATGGAATAATGTAAAAGATAAGGTTGTTTGGGATGGTTCTGATGAATCTGGAAATACTGCTCAAGACGGAAAATACAATATTATAATTTACTCTACAGATGATGCAGGTAACTCATTCTCTACAGAATTCAAGGGAATTACTCTTGATACCCGCGAAACAAAGGCTTATATCACAGCTGAATTTGAAGGTATTTCACCAAATAAAGACGGATATCTTGATGCTCAGAACTTTGAAATTAGAGCTACTTTGACTGAAGGAATTAAGAGCTGGAACTTTGATGTTCGCCGCGAAGATGGAACTTCAGTTTACTCATTATCTGACGAAGGAAAGAATCCATTACCTGCTAAGATTCTTTGGAACGGCTTAGACAAAGATGGTAAGGCCTTTGAAGGAACCTTTACTGGTACTTTGAATATTGACTACCTCAAGGGTAATAAAGTAAGTGCTGTATCTTCTCCATTTATTTGTACTGCTACAGCTCCACAGTTGAATGTTCAGACAAGAACTGCTAATTCTGGAGACTGGTTCTCACCTGATAATGATGGTATTGATGATGAATTGTTCATTAAGTTAACAGGTTCTACAAAAGCTAAGATTAAGAACTGGTCATTTGTAATTAAAGATGTACGTGGTCGTGACTTCTGGAGAACTAGTGGTAAGTCTCAGATTACTGAAAGAATTGTTTGGGACGGTTTGAGTAATGTACAGAAATCTGCTAACGGTAAGGCTGAACGTGTTCAGTCTGCTATGGATTATCCATACGAATTTACTGTAACAGACAGTCTTGGAATGACAAATACTTATAAGGGTGCAATTCAGGTTGACGTTCTTGTAATCCGCGAAGGTAATGTATTAAAGATGGCAGTTCCTTCTATCATCTTTGAATCAGATTCAGATAACTTCCAGGTTGCTAAGAAAGATAAGTTGACTGATGAACAGATTTCAAAGAACACTGTTACTTTGGATCGTATTGCTCAGATTTTGAAGAAATTCAAAGATTATAAAGTTACTATTGTTGGACATGCTAACAGAACAACAAATGATCCTGCTGAAGAAACAGAATCATTAAAACCTCTTTCTAAGAAACGTGCTGACGCAATCAGTGCTTACCTTGTAAAGAAGGGTGTAAATGCTAACAGCGTTTCAACAGATGGTATGGGTGGAACTCAGCCAGTTGCTGATCCTTTTGACAGGGATAATAACTGGAAGAACCGCCGTGTAGAATTTATTCTTGAAAAATAACTTTCTGCATAAGAATATCGTGAGCTGCAATCGGTAAATCTGGGAGCAGCTGACAATTAAAACAGATACCTAAACAGGAGATTTTACAATTTGTAGAATCTCCTGTTTTTTTTATAATCTTATTCAAATATAAATCGTAAAAGGCTTTACCCCGGCCAAGTCTTTTTCCATCTTTGGTAAAGGCTCTTCCCGGTACTAAAACAAGGATATTTTCTTTTTTATTTGCGGATTGCAAAATCACTTTTTCAATATCAAATTTTTCCTGAGAAAGGTCTGGTTCTTCTATGCCAAAGGAAGCTTTCTTGCAATTATTTTTATCATAAGCATAAAAATCCATAAGATTTGAATCTGGAATTATTCGGGGAATATAAACTTTTTTACCCTGTAAAAGGGCCTGGTCAATTGCTAAAGAAAGGTTTACTTCGTCGCCTAGGGCCATGTAGGCAAGGATTATAGTGGCCTGAGAAAACTCGGGACTATCTATAATTTTTTTACAAATACTCAGGGACCATTCTTCAAAGTGATTTTTTTTATCTGCCAATAGGGCTTTTATTTTTTTTCTTATTTGATTTTTCTCTTCAGTCATAGGAAAAATTATATCATATTTTTGGTCTTCTGCTATTGACACTAATTAGTCAATTCATTAATATAAATACTGTTCACTAACGAACAGTTGGTTCCTTAGCTCAGTCGGTAGAGCAACGGACTGTTAATCCGTGTGTCGCTGGTTCAAGCCCAGCAGGAGCCGAAAAGACTTCTGATGAAAATCAGAAGTCTTTTTTTTTTGACCTTTTTACCTTTGTTAAATAAAAAAAGCAGTTACTTCCATTATATTAAATTGAAAGTAACTGCTTTAGTTTTTTTCCCCTAATTTATCTATACTTTGAATTTTCCTATTAATTGATTAATTGTTTCCATAGCATCTTTTGTTTTAAGGGCAAGTTCTGATACCTGCTGAGTTGCTTTACTAATCTGTCCTGAACCTGCGGCCATTTCATCCATACTTCCAAGAATTGTAGAAGAAATCTCGCTGACTGCAAGCATATCATCTTTAATTTTGTTGATGCCACTATCAAGTTCCTTACAGGAATCATCAACGGTAACAGATTCAGACTTCATGTTTGAAAGGGCTTCAAGAATTTGTGAAGAACCTGCAGTCTGTTCATCCATAGCATTAGAAATCTGTGAAACAATTGGATCTACAATCTGTACCTGATTGTTGATAACTGCAAAACTTTCCTGAGACAGATTTGCAAGTCTTCCACCTTCGTTGATAAGGTTTGAAATCTCTTTAATATTTTCTTCGATTGCTTTTGCCTGAGTACCAGAATTTTCAGCCAGTTTACGAATTTCATCGGCTACTACTGCAAATCCTTTTCCTGCTTCGCCGGCGTGGGCAGATTCGATCATTGCGTTCATGGCAAGAAGGTTAGTCTGTGAAGAAATAGATTTAATTGTGTTGTTTGCTTCATTCAATATCTTTGATTTTTCTTCTACCTGAGAAATTACCTGAGAACAGGCAACTACGTTTGTAGAACCTTCAGTAATTAAATGGGCTAAATCACTAAATGCATGACTCATCTTTCCAGTTGAATTACTTACAGAGTTGATGTTACCAATCATCTCTTCAATTGCAGCAGAGGATTCTGTAATATCTGAAGTCTGGGCTACAACGTTATGTTCAAGTTTATTCATTGAAGTATTTGATTCCTGGATAATAGTGTTTGTATTTAAAACCGCATTAGCCTGATTCTTTGCCTGATTTTTTACAGATTCGATATTTGCCATAATCTCGGTGGTTGCACTTGCGGTTTGCTGTGAACTTGAACCTAATTCAAGAATGACATCATTAATATCATTAGAATTTTCTTGAATCTGTTTCATCATTGACTGTAGTAATTCAATAAATTTATTTACACCCTTTGCAAGCTGGGCTAATTCATCATTTCCTTTAACAGGAATTCTGTAGGTAAGATCTGCATCACCAGTAGAAAGTTCTTCTATAGCTTTATTAGTTCTTTTTAAAGGTCTTAGGATAATTAAAGTAAAAAGTATTGCAAAAATAATTAAAACTGAAAGGTTTGCAATACATTCCATAGCAAAGATTCCAGAACCAATAGTTTTTGTTACCTGATTCATCATTTCTACGTTAGAACCAATGAATAAAGAAAAGCCTTCTACTCCAGGGTAAGGCCAGTAAACAGCAGTATAGTCTTCTCCTCTTACATCAAGTACGCCTTCCCATTTTTCATTGTTTTTTAGTTTTTCATAAACTTCAGTAGAAATTGTATTTCCTTTTCGTCCCTCAATTGAAGATCTGAAAATTTTATTGTCATAAATGTAAGAAATTTCACATCCAACTGTTTTAGGATAGTCGTCAAGTTCTTCTTGTTTGGAACAATCTATACCAACTTCAAGAATTGTAACAATCTGTCCGTTTACTTTAAGAGGAATTGCTGTAACTGCAATTGATTTTGTTTTATCATCAGAGAGAACAATTCCAGAGTATTGATTTCCTTTTGCAGCCTGAACTACAGCTTCTTTTAAACTTGAGTCGCCAGCTATTTCTTGAGGTGAAAGTAAATTTAATTGTGGGTCATAAACTGCAATGTAATCTGCTTTTAACTGATTAATAGCGTTATTACACACAATTTGTGAAATATCTCTTGGATTAGTATTTCTAAAAGTTCTTTGTAGTGTAGAATTAAGATTTATTGCAGAATTAGCAATTTTTGCTGTTTTATCAATATCATTCTGAATGTTTTTCATAACTATAAGAGTTTGATGTTCTACAGTTTGTAATTCGTTTTGATGCCAGCTTTTTTTAATAGCACTTGTTGGTGAAATGATAAGGATTGTTGCAACTAAGATTAATAAGAACATGATAGGAACAATCGTTTTTACCGCAATTGAAAGAGACTTGATTTTCATAAACACTCCTGGTGCACTATCAGAGTGATAGTAACAACTTTTTTTTTATTATCGGCACAAAATGGTACTAAATTATAATACTTTGATATTTTGCACTATCGTATAGTATACACGGTATTTATAACAAAATGTAATAACAAAATGTAATAACAGTAATTAATTTTTGCTGTCTTTTGAGTAAAGTCTGTAATCAGGAGTGATTGGAAAATAATCTAATATAGAATAAAAATCCTGGGCATTGGCCTTTTGAATAGATTTATATTCCTGGAGATAATAATCTGCTTTTGGCTCATCAATTTTATATTCAAAGCCTTTTTGTAATAGAAGGGCGGTTCCGGAATTACTTCCACTTGCTTCTAATTCTTTTAAATTCCAGTAATTTTTTATTTCCTGAGAAATTTCAATTGGACGATTTTCTAATTCTTGTCTTAGTCTTTTAATTGCAATTTTCCAGCAGGAATCTAATTCTTTTGTGTGAGAAACATTTGTAAAAATTAAAGAGGCAAAATTCATCTTTGGCTGAGTAAGCTGCAAAAGGACTTTTGTTTCTGATAATCTTGGATTTTTATTGATTTCCTGGCTTAATATTTTTTCCAGGTAGTTAATTAAGGCGTTAAAAAGGTAAAGTTGATTGCTGTCTTCTGGGGCCTTAAAATAAAAAATTGCAGGATCCAGAAATTCTGTTGTAGGTATTAAAATAGCCGGCTGTGGCCCCGCTTCTTCGGCAGGAATATCTGTTAAAAAGGTATGTATAATAGAAACTTTTGATGATTTTTTTGGAAATTTTCCTTCTGGCAGGGTAAAAGTAAATTTTTCTTTCTTTTCCAGTTTAGAAAAATTCTGGGAGATAATATTAATTATTTCTTCTTCCTTCTGGTAATTTCCGCAGATTATAAAATCATATTTGTTTGCATTTAAAAGTCTTGGGTAAGCGCTAAGAATATCTGTGTAAGTAGTATTTTGTAAAACTTCATTTTGGGCATCAAAAATTTTAGTAAAATCAGAATTAGGGTAGATGTTTTTTATACCATAAGCCATTAATTGAGTTACGGCACTACCGTTTTCTAATCTTTTTTTATACTGGCGGTTTGCAACTGCACGGTCAGCAGAAGCAGGTGGAATCTGGCCGTAAATAAGGGCTTTTGACATTGCCCTAATAATTGCAGAAAAATCCATATAGTCGCAGTCAATTAAAATATGACTTGTGAATAAATCTGTTTGACTGCTTATACTTGGATTTCCTAAAATAATTCCCTGGGCCTGGTAATTGTAGATTTCTCTTTGGATTAAAAGGCTCAGAAGATTTACCATTACTTCTTCAAATCCGTTATCCTGTGACGAAAGCATTTTTCCACCCTTTACATTTAATAAGATGGAAAGTCCCTGGCTGTTAGGATTATTTTTTGTAACTATTTTTATTCCATTTTCCAGCTGGTAATTTTTTATGCTGTCTATATTTTTCTTGTAAAATTCATTATCCATAGAATTTCTTGAATTGTAAGAAAGCTGGTAGGAATCTGGTTTAAGCTGATCTTTTATATTTTTATACATAGCCTGCAGATACCAGGAAGAGTTTTTTGAATTCAGGGCCTGAAAACCTGCCTCAAGATATTCTTTTTTGTTTTCCTTAAAATCTTTTGTGTTGATGATTACAAAAAGAAAAGGTTCTTCTGATTCAAGACTTTTTATACAATCCTGGCAGCTAATACTTTTAAGATAATTACTGCGGGCCATCATTTTAGCTACTGTAAGAGAGTTGGGGTAGTCTTCTATTTTATCCTGGGGCCAAAAATAATTTGTGTGAGCCTGCATAATCCAGAAGTCTGAAAGATTTTGCATAAAAATACTTGAGGACTGGCAGATTTTTTCCTGATTGTAGAGGAGATTTTCCTTTCCACTTTCGAATTCACTTTCCTGTAAATAATTTTTTACATTTAAAACCTGGTCTAAAAATAAAAGGCTTTGTTTTAGGGAATTACTTGAGATTTCTTTATTTTCTGGTTTTTGTAATAGGGTTTGGAAAATCAGACGGGCCTTGTCTTCTTTGTGGGCCTGGGCAACATTTATATATTCATTTCCGGGAATATTTAATTCTTCTATAGATAAGGCATTTTCTTTAAAAGTTGAGTAATTATTATTTAGGGCGGCAGAAAGTATATCTGCTTTTTCCATATCTAAAAGAGTGTATTGAATTACAACCTGAGTCAAATCTTTAGAAAACTCATCATCATAAATAACAAATTTACGACCACTTTGATTTTCCGGAAGAAGTTTTTCTTTTGTGGTTTTTACAGAAGAATAATATTTTCCAAAGTAATTATTTATTATGTTATAAAGACTTTCGCAGTTTATATTTCCACTCACAAATATTGCGGCCTTTTGGGGCTGATAAAAATTGTACTTAATATCATCAAGATAAGTTCTGGCCTGGCTGACTGTAAGATATTTAAAGAGTGAAGGATAAATTCCCGAATCGTGCTTCCATGGCGAGGAGGAAAAGATTTTTGAATCTATTGCAGAGTTTATTAAATAGGCTGGACTTTTTGAATCTTCTTCAACTCTTTTTTTTAATAAATCAAGTTCTTCTTTTATTAAATCATCCGAAAACTGGGAATCAAAAATTGCCACCGCCAGGTTTTCTATGCTGTCTTCCAAGTCTGAATTTGTGGTGGTAAATTTATAGCTTGTGGAATCTGAGTTACATTCAACAAGACTAAAGTCCAGATTATTTGTTTTTGCCTTAATTAAATTGCTGTAAAGGGTGAAAAAGCCCATATTATCTGGCCTTTGATCTGAAAATCCTGCCCGAACCTGAAAATCTACATGAACTAAAGCATCTGAAAAATCTTCTAATAAAAAGACCTGCATTCCATTTTCCAGGGTGTATTCTTTTACTGCTTTTGCCGGATTTGCATAAAATAATGTGTTAAGTAAGAAGATTAGTATTAATCCTGTAAGGCCCTTTTTCATATTTGTTAGTATATCAAATATTCATGAAAAGTGTTAAACTAGAAATATGGTAAAGTTAGAACTTGTCAAAAAAAATACTAATGAAATAGATATTCCTCTTGAAGTTTTAAAGGGGAAAAGACATTTAACAAGGGAAGAAATTCGAATTCTTGAAAAAAATGGAAATCATAATGAAGATCCTTCCTGGAATAATTTTTTTGTTGATGACAGTAAAGAGGGGTTTGATCCAAGCCTGATATTTTTATCTTTTTTTTCGGGTTATGTGGTTTTAGGAAAATTAAGAAAATCTACTTTGAATTATAATGACCTTCATCTTTCTTGCGGTATTCAACGTTCTAAGATAAAAAATACTGTTGTTGGTGATGATTTTGTAATTCACAATGTTTCTTATCTTGATAATTATAGAATTGGCAACCGGGTTATTCTTTTTAATGTAAATGAAATCTGTTGTACAAATCATGCAAAATTTGGAAATGGTATATTAAAAAAGGGTGAACCAGAAGCTCATAGAATCTGGATTGGTGTTGGAAATGAAAATGACGGACGAAGAATTCTTCCTTTTGAAGATTTAATTCCTGCCGACGCTTATATTTGGTCTCATTACCGTGATGATCCTGAATTATTAAAAAGATTTGTTGAACTTACAGAATGTGGAAACACCGGGGCCTTAAATACTTACGGTAAAATTGAAGATGATGTTGTAATCAAGCATACAGGAATTGTAAAAGACACAAAAATTGGAAAGGCAACTTATATAAAAGGCGCTCTTAAGATTAAAAACGTTACAATTTTATCTACCGAAAATGAACCTTCTCAGATTGGTGAAGGTGTTGAAATGGTAAATGGAATTCTTGGTTATGGAAGCCATGTTTTCTACCAGGCAATTACTGTAAGATTTGTGATTGGTCGAAACTGTCACGTAAAATATGGAGCCAGACTTTTGAACTCTGTCCTGGGCGATAATTCCACCGTGTCATGTTGTGAAATTTTAAACAATCTTATTTATCCATTCCATGAACAGCACCATAACTCATCTTTCTTAATTGCTTCTACAGTTATGGGACAGTCAAATATTGCGGCCGGTGCAACAATCGGAAGTAATCATAATTCCCGCAGTGCCGATGGTGAAATTTTTGCAAAAAGAGGATTCTGGCCGGGCCTTTCTTCTGATTTTAAACACAATTCTAGATTTGCTTCTTTTAATTTAATTTCAAAGGGAAGTTACCAGTTCGAAATGGATATTCCTTATCCTTTTGCTTTAGTTGGTCCTGCCCAGCCTGGAGACAATTCAATTCACATTCTGCCCGCCTGGTGGTATTTGTATGATATGTTTGCCATTACAAGAAATAAGGCAAAATTTATTAAAAGAGATAAAAGAATTACAAAAATTCAAAATATAGAAACAGATCCTCTTGCTCCTGATACAATGCAGGAAGTAATGTTTGCTCTGGACCGTTTAATTGTTCTTACAAGAAAATATCTTAAAGAGGAAAAATTAGCCGGTTTTGATAAAGAAAGAAGTTACGAAGAAGAGTATCAGGCCTCAAAAGATTATCTTCACCAGAATATTGATGCTAACTTTATCTTGTTTGATGAAACTTGTCAGAAAAAATATGGTGCAAAGATTTATAAACCTGTAAAAGCCTATAAAATGTACCGTAAAATAGTAAAATATTTTGCTACAAGAACTCTTATGGACTTCTGTAAATCTGTAAATACAGATTGTTTAAGTCTGGAATTAATAGAAAGAATCCGTAAACTTCCTTTGTACATTGAATGGGAAAATGTTGGAGGACAAATTATTCCTTCAAAGAAAATACAGGAACTTTTTGTTTCTATT
>JAIKYZ010000086.1 GCA_024682655.1 Treponema sp. | reverse complement strand
CTGTTCAACTGCACGGCGGTAGAATTCATCAAAGTTCTTACCTGGGGTACGAACATCGATGTAGAATACTGTGATATTAGTATCTGGATAATGGTCACGAGTAAGGATTGCGTGTTTTGCTGTATACATACAACAAATCTTAGAACAATATTCATGACCCTTTGTTGAATCTGCAGAACAACGAGAACCTACACACTGAACAAATACAATGTTCTTTGGTTCTTTTCCATCAGATGGACGGAGAAGGTGACCATTTGTAGGACCAGAAGCGTTACAAAGTCTTTCAAATTCAAGAGATGAAACAAAGGGTCATGAATATTGTTCTAAGATTTGTTGTATGTATACAGCAAAACACGCAATCCTTACTCGTGACCATTATCCAGATGACTGAGCAACTGTTTCTGGAATATCTTTTGGTCCCTGACAACAGCCAGCAAGGAAAATACCTGCAGTTGGAGATTCTACTGGACGAAGTTTTGCATGAGCTTCAAGGAAGAAGTCATTGTTGTCCATAGAAGTAGTAAGCATTGTTGCCAATGGGCGGGCGGTCTTGTCGGCTTCGATTGAAGCAGCAAGTACAACCATATCAGCCTTAATATGAACCTGACGGTTAAGAATCAAATCTGATCCCTGAACATCTAAAGTTCCGTCTGAAAGTGGAGTTACTTTACCAACCTGACCTTTAATATAGTGAACGCCATACTGTTCAACTGCACGGCGGTAGAATTCATCAAAGTTCTTACCTGGGGTACGAACATCGATATAGAATACTGTGATATTTGTATCTGGATAATGGTCACGAGTAAGAATTGCATGTTTTGCTGTGTACATACAACAAATCTTAGAACAATATTCATGACCCTTTGTTGAATCTGCAGAACAACGAGAACCTACACACTGAACGAATACAATGTTCTTTGGTTCTTTTCCATCAGATGGACGGAGAAGGTGACCGTTTGTAGGACCAGAAGCATTACAAAGTCTTTCAAATTCAAGAGATGAAACAACATCTGGGCTCTGGTTATAAGCATATTCATCAAACTTATCAAGAGGAATTGGGTTATAACCAGTTGCTACGATGATTGCACCGTACTTTTCTGTAATAACTTCTTCCTTCTGATCGAATTTAATAGCTCCAACACCGCAGACTTTTTCACACATTCCACAAACATTGTCTTTACCATTGGCAAGACCTTTCATGTGTAAACAATAGTTAGCATCAATATTTGCAACTTTTGGTACAGCCTGAGCGAATGGAATATCAACAGCCTTTCGATTGTTAAGATTAAGATTGAAAGCATTTGGAACTTTCTTCATTGGACACTTTTCAATACAGGCACCACATCCAGTACATTTTGTTTCATCAACATAACGTGGATGGCGAGTAATATCTATTTCGAAGTTTCCAATATAACCACTAACTCTGCTAACTTCTGAATAAGAAAGAATGCGGATATTAGGGTTCTGACTAACCTCAGTCATTTTTGGAGTAACGATACAAGAAGCACAGTCGAGGGTAGGGAAAGTTTTATCCAGCTTAGCCATTTTTCCACCAACTGTATAATCTTTTTCTACGATATCAACAGGGAAACCTGCATCTGCAATATCGAGAGCGGCTGTAATACCAGCAATACCACCACCAATAACTAAAGCACGTTTAGTCATCTGAGTTTCGCCTTCGATAAGAGGAGTATCCAAAATTGTCTTAGCAACAGCGGCTTTGGCAAGTGCAATAGCTTTTTCTGTTGCGTCAGGCATATCTTTCATAACCCATGAACACTGTTCACGGATATTTGCAACTTCAACTTTATATGCATTTAATCCGGCACGTTCTGCACAAGCGCGGAAAGTTTTTTCATGCATACGTGGAGAACAAGAACAAAGAACTACACCAGTAAGGTTTAATTCATGGATCTTGTCTTCAATCATTTTCTGACCAGCTGAAGAACACATATAAGTGTAATGAGTTGAATAAACAACACCATTTACTTTTTCCATTTCTTCAGCAACTTTTGCTACGTCAACTGTTCCGGCAATATTAGTACCACAGTGACATACAAAAACACCAATTCTTTCCATAGGATTTCCTTAATTATTTTTTGTACTTTCTGAAAGCACTAACGATTGCCTGCTGTGGCATTTCTGGATCTAAGTGCTCTGGTACATTTACTGGATCTAAATGATGAGGACCACGGCGGCTCTCAACAACCTGACGTACTGCATCAATAAGTTTTGTAGGTTCAACCTGACGAGGACAGCGTTCAAGACAAGCAAAACAACTTAAACAAGCGTAAATTGATTTTGAAGCCATAAGCTTTTCTATTTCGCCATTTTCAACCATCTGAACAAACTGATGTGGGTGATATTCCATTGAATCATAGTTTGGACAAGTTCCAGAACATTTACCGCAAACCATGCATTTTTTAGGATTAACACCTGATTTCATTAATATTTCTTCTTTCAGTAATTCTTCACTTTCCATTATTGAGCCTCCTTGAGTCCAAGAGCTTCAGCTAATAGTTCTGTAAAATAAATTACATCCAATTTAGAATTGCCTTTATTTTTAATGAGATTGTAACGGCAGAGTGGGCAAGAAGTTACAAGTAAATCTGCACCCATGTCTTCTGCATTTGAAAGAATCTTATTTGCTCTAGTTTTTGGAATAGATTCATCTTCAAACATTGTGTAAGCGCCACAACATTCATTTCTTTGAGAGTAGATAACTGGTGTTCCACCGATTGCTTTAATAAAATCTTCAAGAAGTTGAGGATTTTCTGGATCGTCTAATTGGAGAACTTTTCCAGGGCGGAGTAAAAGACAGCCGTAATAAGCACCAATTTTTTTGCCAGTAAAAGGTTTCTTAACTGCTTTTTTTACGTTGTCCCATCCAACAACATCACGAAGGATTTCAAGATAGTGAACTACTTTAGCTTCTCCATGATACTCTATCTCATCTTCTTTGAGATAATTGTTCGCCTTGAGAATTGTATTCTCATCATTCTGCATATCATAGTTTACTTGTTTTAAAACGTTGTAACATGCAGAGCAAAGAGTAACAAGTTCCTGTCCAGCATCACGAGCATTTGCCAATGCACGAACTGAAGATAGTTTTGGAGCTACTTCATTAGTGCCCTGTGGATATTCACCACCACAACACTGCCAGTCAGGAATTTCTTCAAGCGTGAACCCTAAAGCTTCCGCAGAAATGCGCGCATATTTATCCAAGTCAATAGCCTTGTTTTTAAGCGTACATCCAGGGAAATACGAATATGTCATACTTGCTCCTATAAATACCTATAAAATATATCACTTTATAGAATACATTATTTAACGATTTTTGGGAATATTTTTATGGGGAAATATTTAAAAGTTATAGAAGATAAAAAATGAAAAAATCCACTGAAATCATAAATGATGACAGTGGATTTTTTTAAAGAGGGAAGAAATTATTTATTTTCCCTGTGGATAAGCGTCGCAAAGTTCCTTTGCTTAATCAGTTTTTGACAGGCAAAAACTGACCTTGTACTTATAATTATTTATTTTCCCTGTGGATAAGCCATTTCTTCTGGATGGAATACCTCGTCGAATTTTTCGGCGGTGAGGAAACCTAAAGAAACGCAGGCTTCTTTTAAGGAAATATTTTTTTCGTAAGCAAGGTGAGAAGTCTTTGCAGCATTTTCATAACCAATATAAGGATTTAATGCAGTAACAAGCATCAAAGAGTTATGGAGGTTATCATGCATCTTTTCTTTATTAGCAGTAATTCCAACAGCACAATTTTTATTGAAAGAAAGAATTGCTTCGGCAAGAAGACGGCAAGACTGAATGAAGTTGTATGCAATTACAGGCATAAATACATTCAATTCAAAGTTACCCTGAGATGCTGCAAAACCAATAGCGGCATCATTACCCATAACCTGAACAGCAACCATAGTTACAGCTTCGCACTGAGTAGGATTTACTTTACCTGGCATAATTGAAGAACCTGGTTCATTTTCTGGAATGTGGATTTCTCCAAGACCATCACGAGGACCAGAAGCCAACCAGCGAACATCATTTGCAATTTTCATCATATCTGCAGCAAGAGCTTTAACAGCACCGTGGGCAAATACTAATTCATCTTTTGATGTAAGGGCATGGAATTTGTTTGGAGCGGTAATAAAATCTTTTCCAGTTAATTTTGAAACAGCTTCAGCAACTTTAGAATCAAAACCTTTTGGAGCATTTAAACCAGTACCAACAGCAGTTCCCCCAAGGGCCAGTTGTTTTAAGAAAGGGAGAGAAGATTTAAGCATTTCTACATCTCTTTCGAGAGAAGTTCTCCAGCCTGAAATCTCCTGGTCAAAAGAAATAGGTACAGCGTCCTGAAGGTGAGTTCTACCAGATTTTACAATACCTTCATTTTCTTTTTCTAATTTTTTGAAAGTATTAATAAGAACCTCAACAGCAGGAAGAAGTTTATCTTCAATAGCAAAAACAGAAGAAATGTGAAGGGCAGTAGGGAAAGTGTCGTTAGAAGACTGAGACATATTAATATCATCATTTGGATGACAAAGTTTTTTGCCTGCAATTTCATTAGCACGATTAGCGATAACTTCATTTGCATTCATATTTGATTGAGTTCCTGAACCAGTCTGCCAAACAACAAGTGGGAAATGGTCATTTAAAGAACCAGAGATAACTTCATCACAAGCCTGACTGATAGCCTTTAATTTTTCATCAGTCATTTTTTCAGGTTTTAAAGCGTTATTTGCAATAGCAGCAGATTTCTTTAAATAACCAAAAGCTTTAGTAATTTCTCTTGGCATAGTTTCAATACCAACTCCAATTTCAAAGTTTTCATGACTTCTTTCAGTCTGAGCACCCCAGTATTTATCAGCTGGAACTTTTACTTCACCCATTGAATCGTGTTCAATTTTATATTCCATATATAACTCCTTAATATAATCAAAAGTATAATACAAAAAAAAATCCACAGATTAAAGATGCTCTGTGGATTTATAATCATCAAAAATTAAAAATTAGAACTGTAACTGATTAATTACATCTTTAAGACAATCAGCACTGTGTTTTAATTCTTCAACTTCATGATCAGTAAGAGGTGCAGCAACATGACCTTTAATACCAGCCTTACCAACAATAGTAGGAATAGAAAGACATACATCTTTAATACCATATTCACCATCAATCATAGAAGTGATAGTAAGAACTGAATCAGTATCATAATTTAAAGCTTCAACAAGACTTGCTGTTGTTACGCCAATACCGTAGTTTGTACATTTTTTAGCAGAAATAATAATTCCGCCTGATTTTCTGATATAGTCTTCAACATCATCTTTATTGAAATCTGGCAATTTGTAATCACCAGTGAATGATGCTGCAAAAGAATCAACTGGAATAGATCCAATATTAGCCAAAGACCAAGGAACAAAAGAAGAATCTCCGTGTTCACCAAAAACCCAACCATGTACATTCTGCTGACCAATTTTGTAAGTTTCTGCAATTCTAGCACGGAAACGAGCAGTATCGAGCATAGTTCCTGTACCAAAAATATGATTAGCTGGAATACCAGATGTTTTTACAAACTGATAAGTAAGAATATCAACTGGATTAGCAACAATTACATAAAGTGCATTTGGAGCAGCTTTTGTAATTAAAGGGATGATAGATTTCATGATGTTAACATTAGTCTGTGCTAAATCAAGGCGTGACTGACCAGGTTTTCTAGCAACACCAGAAGTAATAACAACTATATCAGAACCTTTAGCGTCTTCATAATCTCCATCATGAATATAAACAGGACCAATAAAAGGAGTTCCCTGACGGATATCCATTGCTTCGCCCATTGCTCTTTCTTTTGCAATATCAATTAAAACGATTTCTGATGCGAGCTGTTTTAAAGTAAGAGCAAAAGCAATAGTAGAACCAACCTGACCTGCACCAATGATTGTAATTTTTGACATATAATGTCTCCTAAGTCTTTAAAAATATTTCAAAAATTTGAAACCTATATATTAGTTCCTATATTAAATAGTTTTTAGGATTTTGTTAATACTGTCTTTAGAAAATAATGATTTATTTTAAGGTAAAAAAAATAAAAAAATATTAAAAAAATTGGCTTTAAGTTATTG
>JAIKYZ010000096.1 GCA_024682655.1 Treponema sp. | reverse complement strand
ATGCTGCAGGACATGGAAGCAAGAAGAAAAAGTGAAAATCCTTTCTTTTGCGGGACAATAATGGAACTGGGGAAAAAACATAATATCCCTACCCCCTATTGTGAATTCCTTTATCAGTTGATTGATGCCAGCGAAAAAGTAGGACAAATATAAAACAGGGTTTAAATTGAATGGCTAAAATATCGCCATACAATTTAACTTAGAGTTTCTTGCGAAACTCTTATATTGCGAATCAAATATCCTCGGTTGTTGAAACAACCTGCGGTATTTGATTTTAAGGAAGGTTAAATAAAAAATCCTGCCAAACAAAAGTCCAGCAGGATCCATTATGCAACAGTTTATACCTATCAAAAAAAACTCTCTCCGGATAAACTCTCCATTTTTGATAGGCCGCTCTCCATACCGTTGCATACTTGATTTTACTATTACAAGATACCAATCTAACTGCACATAAAGTGCAACAAAATATAAAAAAAGTTCAGAATTTCTAAAAAAAACTTGTTATTTTTATACAAATTTTGCTTTTTTTGCAAAAATTTTAGAAATTTTCATAAATTTAGGGCAAAAAGTATAAAAATCAGGATTTTTACATTATAATAAGAGTGATTCATGGAGGGGAAAGCATGGATAATTTTATAAAAATTTCAGGATCAATTCCAAAATTAAGCGGTTATCAAAAGGCTGCAATTCTTCTTGGGGAACTTGGACCTGAGGCTAGCAAAGAAGTAAAAGAATTCATTAAATTAACACAAAAAGAAAATAAAAAATTAAGAAATGCTTTTAAGAATCTGGGGCCCTACCCAAGAAATATCAATGACATCATAAGGGAAGAAAAAGTCCTAGCAGAAGCAATTAATTATGGAAAGGTAAAAGGAATTTACACTCCAATTGAAAAAGTAGACTTACAGGCTCAATATCTAAAGAAAAATCAGGCCCAGGTTTCAAAAATGTTAAATGATTCTCCAGATACAATAACAAACGTAATCAAAAACTGGCTGGATCAAAATTAAAAATCCCTGTCTCTAAAAAAACTTTAGAAAACTGGGATTAATGTTCAATAAAATCTTACTACTTATATTTTATTGCTAAACCAGACGTTGTAACTGACTGAAATCCTAACAAATAGAAAACTTGGATACCATGAATATCAGTGTAAACATTAATAATTTCGTCACAATCTGGATAAAGATCCTTTGCTTCTTTATAAAGTCTTGCAAGACTTGCACTTTCATATCCTATAAAAGCTAAATTCACTCTTATAGAATCCACAGAAACTCTACCTAAGATTTCATAATCTTTTGCTGGCAAAGTTGATTCAATAGTAGGCTTTGAAGCACAGGATGTTAAAAACATTGGAAGAATCAAAGCTAATAATAAAAGGATTTTTTTCATAACTTCCCCTTTGGATAAAATTCAAAAAGTCGAGCTTAGAAGATATTTTCATACTAACATGGAGATTTTTATGAGTCAAAAAAAATTTTTTTTCGACTGTATCACTCGCTGACACACCTACTTTATATACTAAGCTCATAGACTAAAAAGTCTGGAGGTAAATTATGATTTTTAAGATTAATAAGAAGTTCAGAAAGGTTGATTCCCTCTGCCTTGCAATTTACATTTTTGGATTAATTGGAGTTTTTGTTTATATATTGAGCAATTACATAATTCCAAGCATTACAGTTTGCTAAAACTGCTGAAATATAAAAAAAATTTATTTTTCCCCTAAAAATTTCTGTATTTAGAATTGAATTCATATTTTTCAATTATTATAATTAATTAATTTATCCAAATACAGATAAAAGGAGTTAAATAAAATGGACTTGATTTACGGAATCAAAGACAAACCAAAGTTTGGACAGATTGTCTTGTTTGCTATTCAGCAGCTTTTGGCAATCATGGCAGCTACAATTGCAGTTCCAGCAATCGTTGGAAATGGATTAACAGCCTCTGCAGCTTTATTCGGTGCTGGTGTAGGTACTTTTGTATACTTACTCTTTACAAAATCTTCCAGCCCAGTATTTCTTGGAAGCTCTTTTGCTTTCATTGGTTCAATGCTCAGTGCCTTTGCAGGTGCTGCTTCAGTACAGGTTGGTTACTGGGGATTAATCATCGGTGCTTTAATGGCAGGCTTGGTTTATGTGATTATCGCAATTATCGTTAAATTCTGTGGTGTAAAGTGGATTGACGTTCTTATGCCACCAGTAATCATCGGACCTACAGTTTCTATCATTGGTTTAAGTCTTTCTGCAAATGCTGTTGGAGATTTAATGAGATCTTCAGTTGAAGGCGGAAGCACTTATGTTGCACTTATCTGTGGTTTAGTAACACTTGCTGTAACAATGCTTTGTTCTACTTACGGTAAAAAAACAGCCCGTCTTATTCCTTTTATTATTGGTATTTTAGCAGGATATGCACTTGCAGCAATCTTCGCTTTAATTGGTAATGCAACAGGAAATGATTCTTTAATCGTAATCAATTTTGCAGCTTTCTCTGAAATTAAAGGTCTCTTTGCTCTTCCTAAATTCACATTCCTTTTAGGTGCTTCTGAAGGATTAAAAGGAATCACAGGAACTTATCTTCTTACAATTTTTGCTGCTTATGTACCAGTTGCTTTTGTAGTATTTGCAGAACATCTTGCTGACCATAAAAACCTTTCTGCAATCGTTGGAACTGATCTTCTTAAAGAACCAGGCCTTACACGCACACTTCTTGGTGACGGTATAGGAACTATTGTTTCAACACTCTTTGGAGGTTGTCCTAATACAACTTACGGTGAATCAATTGGTTGTGTTGCTATTACTCGTAACGCTTCTACAATTTCTATCTGGGGTTGTGCAGTTCTCTGTATCTTAGTTTCATTAATTTCACCAATCGTTGCTTTCCTTGAAACAATTCCTGCATGTGTAATGGGTGGTGTTTGTATTGCCCTTTACGGATTTATTGCAGTTTCTGGATTTAAGATGTTCCAGAAAGTTGACCTTAACAAGAACCGCAACCTTTTCGTTGCATCTGTAATCTTTATCACAGGTGTTGGTGGAATGGTAATCAGTTTTGGTGCTGTACAGATTCGTACAGTTGCTTGTGCTCTTATTCTTGGTATTCTTACAAACGTAATGCTTAAGAATGAAGACAAAAAAGCTGAGTAATTTATAAATAATTTCTAGAAAGGGACTATTCCCAATCAGATTTTATAAAGCGCACTATTTTTTTGAAAATCATCAAATTAATAGTGCGTTTTTTTTATTAAAATTCAATATTTTTTTGCCAGTCTGCTATAATATTACTAGAATAATAGTAGATGAGGTAAAATATGCAGAATTCTTTTAAAGATGAAATTTGCTCTCCAGATAATCCAAAATGGGAAAAGGCAAATCACAGAGAAAATCAAATCTATTCAAGAAATGATATACGTACAGATTTTGAAAGAGACTACACAAGGATTCTTCATTGTCAGGCCTTTAGAAGATTAAAACACAAGACTCAGGTCTTTTTTGCCCCTCACAACGACCATATTTGCACCAGAATGGAACACGTAATGCATGTAGCTTCGGTTGCAACTACAATCACTAAATACCTTGGATTAAACGAAGGCCTTGCTAATGCAATTGCAATGGGACACGATATGGGCCACGCTCCTTTTGGTCATCACGGGGAAGATTGTTTAAATAGACTCTTAGAACACAAAGATAATTCAAAAGCCCTTAAAAAATTCTGGCACGAAAGAAACAGTCTCTTTTTTGCAGACTATATTGAAACCCTACCCGATCCTAACGGAATTGAGCAGAATTTAAATTTAACTTACGCGGTCAGAGATGGATTAATTTGTCACTGTGGAGAAATTGATCAGCAGGGAATTAAACCAAGAGATAAAAATATTGATTTATATTCAATTAAAAGACCGGGAATTATTCAGCCCTACACCTGGGAAGGCTGTATTGTAAAAATTGCAGATAAAATTGCCTACCTTGGACGAGATATTGAAGATGCAAGAGCTTATCACATTTTAGATATGACTTCTTACAGGGAATTAAGAGAATTGGTAGGAAGTACCCTTGGATTTGAAAAAAAAGGTGCCCATGCCTTAAGAAGCGGAAAAGCAATTAACACTACAGTTTTAATAAATGATCTTATTGTAGACCTTTGCCAGCAGTCTAATCCAGAAAAAGGACTTTCTTTCTCGGATGAATATTTTAAGTTTATTCTGGAAATCAAGAAATTCAATTTTAGTCACATTTATAATCACTGGCGTTTAAAGGAATTTTCTATCTACGCAGAAAATGTAATCGGAACAATTTTTAGAACCCTGCAAAAGGCCCAACCTTACGCAAAAAGTGGACGTATTTCCCAGGCTCTTCGTTATTATCCAAAACTTTCTTCTACCTTTGAAGACTGGCTGGTAAAATACACTGCTTATCAACCCTACATTGTAGAAAAGCACTCTTTTATAAATAAAAAGGCAATTCTTCGTTATAATACCCAGCAGGTTTTTGACGTCAACGACAACGAATCTTACACAAAATGTATTATTGAATATATTTCTGGAATGACAGATCAGTTTGCAATTCAACTTTACGAGGAAATTATTACTTTCTAGATTTTATTCCTTATTTACAGACTGATTTTTAAGAACTTCAATACATTTATCGGCTGGAAGAGGTTTACTGTAGAAAAAGCCTTGAATATAATCGGCTCTGGTATTTTTTACCATATTATTTTGAGACTGTGTTTCAACTCCTTCTACAAGAACTTTTACCCCGGCATCTTTAAATGTATCAATAATATTACAAACAAACCTCTGTTTATTATCATCATCTTCCATAACAAGCATAAGACTTCTGTCAATTTTAATTGTAGAAAAAGGAAGATTTAATACGGAAGAAAGATTTGAATAACCTGTTCCAAAATCATCAAGGTAAAAACGAACGCCAGCCTTTGCAAGGGCAATCATATTATCGCGAACCAAAGCGTAGTTTTCTATAAAAAGACTTTCGGTAATTTCTATGATAATTGACGAAGGAGTAAGACCAAAATTTGAAATAGTTTTAAGAACACTTGCAACCACATTCTGATTTACCATCTGATAAACTGAAAAATTTATAGAAATCGATTTAACTAAATCCTTGTTATCGGCAATATATTTACAAACTTTTTCAAAGGCTACAAAACCCAGTTTTTCTATAAGACCTTTATTTTCTGCAACTTCAACAAATTCCTGGGGAGGAATATCGCCAAGTTCTGTATTCTGAAGCCTGGATAAAGCTTCCATGTGAGTAAAAGCCTTTTTCTGGAGAGAAAATATTGGCTGAAACCATACCTGAAATTGTTTTGATTCCAGAGTCAATTCTCTCTTTAATATTTCTGCAATCTGTCTTTTTCTTTCCATTGATTCAAGAACTTCCTGATTACAGATTCGTAAAGTATGGTCTTCGTCCATAATTGCTTTACTCAAAAGATTATTGATTATATCAATCAAAGAATCAGAATTTTTATCTCCGTTGTGAATCTCTACGGCACTATAATAAACATCCATTGGGATAAGAATTTTGTTTTCGGTTGAAAGATTTTTTGTATTTATATAATCACTTATTTCCTTGTGATAGGCTTTTAATTCTTCCAGATTATTACATATTCCCGCAAATCTACTTGTATTCTGATGATAAGAATATCTTAAAAAACATTTTTGAATATGACGTCCAATATCCAGTAAAAGAAGATTCAAATCGGAGATTTCCATGTTGTTTTGAAGAATATTCATATTCTCAATGGAAAGAACATAAAGAAAGCCCTTTTTATTATTATTTTCAATATGTTTTATTAATTTTTTTCCAGTCATAAGTCCAGTCAACATATCAAAATCCAGTAAATCAGACTGAATTGAAACATAAGTTAACAAAAGGGCCGCAAAAGAAGCAGTACCGGTTAAAATTACCTTTGGCAGGAAAAATTGAAAACTCATAATCAGCATGGATAAAAGCGGATATAAAAGAAAGACAACATATACACGCTTTGCCATTGCATTACGATTTAAGGTTAAAGAAATAATCGTAATTGCACCATAAATCACAGTGGTAATATAAGTTATAGTCTTAAGGGGACCTCTTATATAGCCAAGCTGAGAATCATAATGGAATACCCAGCCAGTTTTTATATTAAGTAAAATAATAATCAAATAAACTGTATAAATTAAATAGTTTAATATAATACCAATCTTTTTTATTGATTGGGGTAAAGCCATATCCAGGGCATAGGAAGAAAGAAAAAGGGGCGGCATCAAAAGAAAAATAAAATAAAGAGTTGATACCCCTGTTGCGACTCCTAAAGGAAGGTGTTTGTAATAGGCAATACAAATTACCGAGGCAATATTAATAAATGCGGCAAAAAAAGTTGAAAGATCCGCATATAAAAATAATCTGTGCCGGTATTCAGATGTTGAAAAAGAAGTAAGTATATTAACACTAAGTACAAGGCAAAGGAGACAAGTAATCACTTCGCCAAGAACATAGTAAGGTAAATTCAAACTAAACATATCTTATAAAAAATTATATCACAATTTATTTATAAGCGATGTGAATTTTAAGTTATAAAAAAAATTTTCTTTAATTTTTTATTATACTCTGTGCATTGAAGAAAAAACTTTTTCGCTCATAATATTGATTTCTACAGACATATTTTGAGCAATTTTATCCATTTCCTGGCGAAGTTCATCAATTGAAACAGTATCATTTTTTAATTCAACCATCATCATCATAACGAAATTTCCAGAAAGGATTGTCTGAGTAATATCGAGGATATTTATTTTTTTATCTGCAAGATATTTAGAAACTGTAGCAATAATTCCAACTTTATCTGATCCAACAACTGTAATAATAGCGTTCATAATGTGCTTTATCCTCCTGATAAAAAGCCATTAAACAAGTTTGTCAAGGCTTTAAGCGTAGTGTGCCTTGACGAACTTGTATATACCTGTATCGGCTAATTTAAAAATTATTTCCCAAAGTTGCAGCAATTACAGCTTTGATTGTATGCATACGGTTTTCTGCTTCATCAAAAACAACAGATTGTTTTGATTCAAAAACCTCGTCTGTAACTTCCATAGCATCAAGTCCAAATTTTTCATGAATTTCCTTTCCAATTTTTGTATTCAAATCGTGGAAAGATGGAAGATCATGCATAAATATTGCACTTGCTTTTGCCATTTTAAGTACATCCATATTTACCTGATAATCTTTAAGGTCGGCAATTCTTTCGGCCCAAACCTCATCTGGTTCTCCCATGCTAACCCAAACATCGGTATAAAGAATATCAGCATCTTTTGTGGCCTTTTTAATATCACTTTCCAAAGTAATACTTGCCCCACTCTCTTTAGCCCAGAGATTACATTCTTGAACCAGTTTTGAATCTGGGAAATATTTTTCTGGGGCACATAAAGTTAAATTCAAGCCCAGTTTAGAACAAACGATGCAGAGCGAATTTCCAATATTGTAACGGGCATCTCCGTAATAAACTAATTTAAGGCCCTTTAATTTTCCAAAGTGTTCGCGAATTGTAAGCATGTCGGCAAGCATCTGGGTTGGATGATATTCATTTGTAAGACCATTCCAGACAACAACTCCAGAATATTTAGCTAAATCTTCAACGAGGGACTGCTGATAACCGCGATATTCAATTCCATCAAACATACGGCCAAGAACTCTGGCTGTATCGGCAATACTTTCTTTTTTACCAATCTGAGAGCCTTCTGCCAAATAGGTAGTGCAAATTCCCAAATCGTGAGCGGCAACTTCAAAAGCGCAACGGGTACGGGTACTGGTCTTTTCAAAAATTAAAGCAATATTTTTACCCCTGTGAATATCTACAGGAATCTGTTTTGCCTTTTTTGCCTTGAGATCGGCTGCTAAGTCCAAAAGATAAAGAATCTCTTCTGCAGAAAAGTCTTTTAAGGTTAGAAAATTGCGTCCAGTTAAATCCATATTACACCTCGAAAAGTTTTTTAATTATAAGAAAGCATAATTATATCACAAGTTTTAGAACTTATTCAAATAGAGAAAGCTAGAAATTTTAATAATATTAAAAAAATAAAGCAGAAATTAAGATTTCTTTGTAAAAGAAATAGGTTTATCTTCAGATACAAAACTTGTTTCAACAGATTCTTGTGAAGTATTTTTTCCACAGTGGCAGGCACCACCGCAAGAAGCACAGTCGCCACCACAAGAGGGATGACGACCAGCTTTTCTTTCTTTAATGATGAAGGCAATAATAGCAGCAACGATTGCTAAAAGTATAAGTCCTACAACTAAAGTTCCCATATTATTACCTCCATGCTAAGTATAATTTATTTTACAGCCTTTGGTTTTCTTACTAAAGCCCAGATGAAGCAGGCAAGAACGGCAACTGCAAAAATCAAACCGATAACATTTACATTACCAGAGAAGAGTCCACCAATCTGATAAATCATAAGTGATACTGCATAAGCAAGACCACACTGCCATCCGATTGCAGCCCATGTCCATTTTGCACTGTTCATTTCGCGTTTGATAGCACCAATTGCAGCAAAACAAGGAGCACAAAGTAAGTTGAATACTAAGAATGAATATCCAGCAAGGCGAGAAAGGTCTACGAAGTCAAGAACTCCGAATACACCAACAACCTCTTCCTTAGCAACAAGACCCATAACTGTAGCAATAACAGCGCGGATATTACCAAATCCAAGTGGAGCAAAGATCCATTTAAGACCATTTCCAATATATCCAAGAATTGACATTTCAAGTTCCATTTCAGGATCAAAGCCAAAGCCAGAACCTGTGTTACCAAATACTGAACCAGCCCAGATAACGATAGAAGAAAGGAGAATGATTGTTCCGGCCTTCTTAATAAATGACCAGCCGCGTTCCCACATTGAACGCATAATATTTCCAAATGTTGGCCAGTGGTAAGCTGGAAGTTCCATTACAAAAGGAGCAACTTCACCCATAAATGGTTTTGTTTTCTTTAAGATAATACCTGAACAAATAATAGCTGCAACACCAAGGAAATAAGCAGAAGTTGCAACCCAGGCAGAACCATTAAACAAAGAAGCAGAAATCAAAGCGATAATAGGAAGTTTAGCACCACAAGGAATGAAAGTTGTTGTCATAATTGTCATACGACGGTCACGTTCATTTTCGATTGTACGGCTAGCCATAATACCAGGAACACCACAACCAGTTCCAATTAACATTGGGATAAATGATTTTCCAGAAAGACCAAAGCGGCGGAAAATACGGTCCATAATAAAGGCAATACGAGCCATGTAACCACAAGCTTCAAGGAAGGCAAGGAAGATGAAGAGAACGAGCATCTGTGGAACGAATCCAAGAACTGCACCACATCCACCTACAATACCATCAAGGATAAGACCCTTGAGCCATTCTGCACAACCAATTGCATCAAGTCCGCTTTCAACAAGAACAGGAATACCAGGAACCCACCAGCCGTAACCGTTAGCAGGATCTGGGAAATCTTCGCTTTCGAAAGCTTCATCCAAAGCAGAAATATCAAAGCCTGCTTCGGCCATATCTTCAGCATAGAAACCATATGATTCTTCAAAAGCACCATAATCTTCTTCTTCGATTGCACCAAGAACTTCGTCAGCACCAATTACTCCAGCATCTGCAGCGGCCTGTGTAACTGTGATAATTTCATCAGTCCACATATTTTCTTTTGCAAATTCTGTAACGGCGTCATCGTAATTTCCACGGCCTTTACCAAAGAGATAATAACCATCACCAAAGAGACCATCGTTTGTCCAGTCTGTAACCCAGGTACCAACTGTAGTAACTGAGATAAAGTATACAAGCCACATTACCACAGCGAAGATTGGAAGTGCCAACCAGCGGTTTGTAACTACGCGGTCAATTTTATCTGAAGTGCTGAGGTTAGAA
>JAIKYZ010000022.1 GCA_024682655.1 Treponema sp. | reverse complement strand
TGTTGTTAAGAATTGGCTTCGTTCAAAAAACACACTTGAATATCTTGGACTTTGGGAAATGCTAAATAATCCAGATTTCAAAGGGGTCGAATTCGACCCCCTTTTGAAAGAAGCTGGTAGTCACGCTTTTACTATGAGTCCGAGCCGATGGATTGAAACAACAAATGCAATTGGTATAATATCCAAAAATGGTACTAACGGCGGGACTTATGCATAGCGAGATATTGCATTTAAATTTGCAAGTTGGGTTTCTGTTGAATTTGAACTCTACCTTATAAAGGAATTTCAACGTCTAAAGGAAGAAGAACAAAAACAGCTTGGTTGGAGTGCAAAACGTGAGCTTGCAAAAATCAACTACAGAATACATACTGATGCAATAAAACAAAATTTGATTCCACCAGAACTTACGCCAGCACAAAAATCTTACGTTTATTCAGATGAAGCAGATATGCTAAATGTGGCAATGTTCGGTGTAACGGCAAAACAATGGCGAGATGCAAATCCCGACTTAAAAGGTAATATTCGCGATTACGCAACTATCAATCAACTGATTTGTCTTTCAAATATGGAAAATCTGAATGCAGTATTTATTAATGATGGACAACCACAAAGCGAACGCCTTGAAAAATTAAATAAAATTGCCATTCAACAGATGAAAGTGTTGGAAAATGTTGAGGATAGAAGACTATTAAATGATTAAAAAACGACCCGCCGATTAGAGGTTTGGGCAAGCCCATAAGTCTTTATATTTTATATTATTGAAGAAAATGAATCCGTAATAGCCTTATTTACTGCAGAATTAATATTTTCTCTTAATGCAGAATTCAGATTTGCAAGATATTCTCTTGTTTCAGAGATTTCAGAGTAATTTTTGTATTCTCCAACTGAAGATTGTGGAAGTAATAACTCGTAAGCATTAATTTCCAGAGCATTTGCAAGTTTTGAAAAAGTTTCTGGAGTTCCCCAACGTCGTCCTCCTTCAAGATCACATATATAACCTAAAGAAAGATTAGCTTTTTCTGCAAGTTTTAATTGACTTAAATTTGCCCTGTTTCTTGCATTTTTGAGATTTGATGAAAATAGTTTTTGCAATTCATCTGAATTCATTTAATCAAATATATACGCAAATCGCTAATTTGACACTTTGCAAATAGCAGTGTTATACTATTGCAATATGCCTAGTGCATAATTGGCATATAGCGAAAAAAGGAGATTTTTTAAAATGAAAAGAAAACTATTTTTAATTGCACTATTTTTCTTTATGGTAACACAATTCTATTCTAAGGAATCTAAAGAATATGTCATAAAGAGTTCAGATGGTAAACAATCTGTTAATTTTGTGGGGTATTGGAAAGCAAAAGATGGGTCATACACATTTACAATGATTTTTGATAAAGATGGAAAAATGACTTATGGATGTAATAATAGTCGTGCTCCAAAAATTATAGACTTAGATGACGATCCTGAAGGATTAGGACAAAAATATAATAATTGGTGGGAAGTAGGAACTTATAAAACAGCTGGTAACATTTTAATATTTTCTACAGAAAAATCAGCTAACTATTCTAATGCGAAGCTACCAACTGGAAATGTCAACTTTTTAGTAAACATAGTAAGCAATGATGAACTTGTAATTCAAACTTCTAATACAGGATCTGTAAGAACTTATGAACGTTTATTTTAACTTTTCTTAAAGGAAAAACTCATGGAAACAATAATAAAAACATATTCACAACTCTTGGAATACTATAGTAAGGTCAAGAATAAAACTGTTTTTGAAAATATTCATTTTGATGTTTCAGAACTTGAGATTATTCATATTCATGTTGAAGGAATTGGTTTTAACTCAGCATGTGATGTTTATTGTATGAAAGCATTTGAATATTTGCAATCAGAAATTTATAGAGAATATGCGCTTTTAGCTTATGGTGTAAGAAACGCATCGAAACTTAAACAGGAAGAAAAATATGCATTACAGTTTTTTGTGAAAATCGAAAAAGGTTCAACCATTTTTAGTATATTGCTTCCAGAAGCGGTAGGGGTAGGGCTGAATATTCTTTCTGATGTAACAGGAAATGAGTTCTTTCGAAATTATGTTCTTATTGCGTGTGCAAAAGTTTTATCTGGGGTAGTTGGTTATGCAATTGATAATAAGATTTCTGGAAATAGTCTTCCGAAGAAAAAAATGGAAATCAATTCTCTAGAAATGACAAGTCAAGATATTTCATTTAATTTTTGGAATTTCTTTAAAAGCAATAAGCATATAGAAAAAATAACAACATATACAGAAAGCGTGAATAAATAGTTTTTGAACAAAGTACATGTTGTATAAACATATTTTTATTCATAAAAAGGAGTATTTAAATGAAAAAAATAATTACAATTCTTGCATCTATCTTTTTTATTGCAAGTGCAGTTTTTGCTGAAAACACTTTATCATTACGTGGATTAGAACTGAAAATTGGTAAACTAGAAAAAGGTGAGGAAATTACTATCATCTGGGATTCATCATATGATGATGGATATCCAGATTCTCTTTTTAGAGATCTTGATAGAAAAAATCTGATTGTAACTATCGATTATTCAAATTGCACGGAACTGAAAGAAGTATATAAAAATGTCCAGAATGTAATTCTTCCTGAAAATTTAAGAATTATAAAAAAATCATGCTTTCGGTCTTGTAAATCTCTTAAAACTATAACATTGCCAAATAGTATTACCAGCATAGAAGATTATGCTTTTGCGGGATGTGAATCTCTTGAAACAATAACAATGTCAAATAATGTTACCAGTATAGGAAAAAATGCATTTAGTAGATGTAAAAAACTTAAAAGTATAACACTTTCAAATAGCATTACTAACATAGAAGAATATACTTTTGATGAGTGTACATCACTTGAAGCTATAACAATACCTGATAATGTAACAAGCATAGGGAATGGCGCTTTTTGTAAATGTAACACTCTTAAAAATATAAAAATTCCAAGTAGTGTTAAAAGTATTGGTTTCTTAGCTTTTTCTGGATGCTATCAACTAAATGATATTACAATTCCAAATGGTGTTACAAGTATAGAAGAAAGTACTTTCGCGGGATGTAAAAATCTTAAAAAAATTACCATACCAAATAGCGTTGCAAGTATTGGTGGAGGTGCCTTTTATAATTGTAATAAACTTGAAAATATTGTTATACCGGAAAGTGTGAAAAATATAGGTGCTGAAGCCTTTAATGGCTGTGAAGTTCTAAAAAATATTATTATTTCCGAGGGAGTTACAACTATAGCAGAGAAAACTTTTTACAGATGTGAATCTCTGGAAACTATAAAAATACCAAATAGTGTTATTTCATTTGGAGATGAAGCATTTTATCAGTGCCATTCTCTGAAAAGTATAAATTTTCCTAATGGAACTAAAGAAATTGGTAAAAGGGTATTCTATGAATGTAGATCTCTAGATAAAATTATTTTACCAGATAGTGTTATAACAGTGGGAGAAGAGGCTTTTAGAGCCTGTTCTTCTGCAGAAAACATTGTAATTTCTAAAAATCTTACAAATATAGAACATGGTACATTTAGTGGTTGTAGTACAGTTAGGAATATAACTATTCCAGATAAAGTTACTAGTATTGGAGAATATTCATTTGGTTTTTGTGGATTTGAAGCTATAGTAATACCTCAAAATGTTGAAACAATAGGTGAAAATGCTTTTTGGGCTAATGAAAAATTAAAAACAATAACTTTACCATGTAAATTAAAAAAATTAGGAAAAAACGCTTTTCTAGGTTGTGATGTTCTTGAATCAATAAAATTTTCCGGGGATGGTAAAATCTCACAAGAAATAAAAAGAGGAAATATTGAATCTATAAAAAATATCATTATATTGGATGGTATCACAGAAATAGATGATGGTGCGTTTGATGAATGTTCTAAATTGGAAAGTATTTTAATACCAGATACTGTAACAAGAATTGGAGATTTCGCATTTCGAAATTGTCGTGCTTTAAAAAATATAACAATACCAGACTCTGTTACATATTTAGGCAGATATGTTTTTAACGGATGTGAATTATTAGATAATATTAGAATTCCTAAAGGTATAAACAAAATTGAGGAGAGATCATTTTCGGCTTGTATATCATTAAAGTCGATTGTTTTGCCAGATACAATTACAAGTATTGGTGAAGGAGCTTTTAGCTCGTGTGAATCACTGTCAAGTATAACATTGCCTGATGGAATTGAAAGTATTGAAAAAGCAGCTTTTGAAGGTTGTAAATCATTAAAAGGTATATCATTACCAGAAACTGTTACAAATATTAGTGATGATGTTTTTAGTTTCTGTGAATCATTAAAAGAATTCGTAATTTCAAATAGTGTGACAAGTATAGGGAAAGGAGCATTTTCATATTGTAATTCGATTGAATCTTTAATTATACCAAATAGTGTAATGACTATAGGAGATTATGCATTTAGTGACTGTAAGCTATTAAAACAAATAACATTATCAAACAATCTTACAACTATTGGTTCTGGCGCATTTGAAGGTTGTGAAGCTCTTGAGAGTATAACGCTACCAGAGAGTGCTATAAATGTAAAAGCGCCATTTGATAGTGATTATATTAAGTGCATAAAACTACCTGCTAAAAATAAGGGAATCGAAGGGTACAAAGATCTCCTTTTTTGGTATGAAGATATAATAGAGTATTATTGAGAGTTAAATTAAATACAGAATGATGTAAGAAACTGCTAAAAGAAAATTACAGAAACAGCCGCCCGAATCTTTCGAACGGCTGTTTCTGTTTAACTAATATTTCGTGTATTAGCAAACTTCGCAGTTATCAGCCTTATTAGTTATAACAGGCTTTCCTGCAGCCATAGCCTTTTTTCCAGCGATAGTGAAAGTTTTACCACTTACGCGATATTCAATTTTACAGAACTTGTCGATGTCGATTTTGGCTGGCTTTGTGGTTTTGTTTTTTTTGAGTAGAATACTTTGAAATTATTCATATTCTGTATTTTTCATGAAGTCGTTGATTAACCACCTCAGCTGGAATAATTCTTCCGGCTTTTATATCTGAAAGACCTTCATCTATTTTTTGGTTTAATTCTGCAATTGAAGAAACGGACATATCTGGAGGTGTGGGAACATTATCTTGTAATGACTCTGCTACAACAGAAAGCAAATTTAAGCGTTGTTCAAAAGAACGAGCTAAATATGTCTATTTATAAAAAAAGACCGGATGAGGAATTCTCAGGCGGTCTTTCAATTAATTGGTGGTTTCGATACGGCCTTCGGCCTACTCAACCACCGATGTTATTATGTGTTATTAGCAAACTTCGCAGTCGTCAGCCTTATTAGTTGTAACAGGTTTTCCGGCAGCTAAGGCCTTCTTTCCAGCGATTGTGAAGCATTTACCACTTACGCGATATTCAATTTTACAGAACTTGTCGATGTCGATTTTGGCAGGTTTTTCTCCATTATAATCAGCACCTTCAATCTGAATGATTGTTCCAGGAGCAGCCCAAGGAGCAGTCAAAAGTTCAACCTTTTCCTTTCCGTCTTCTGTGTAATCGCAGGCAAGGAGCATTCCACGGCTTTCTACACCCTTCATCTTACGTGGAGCAAGGTTAGCAGCGATGATTACGTGCTGGCCTAAAAGTTCATCTTCTGTAAGGTAAGGGCGGAGTCCACTCTGAATAATGCGCTCTGTTCCAGAACCATCGTCCAAAGTTTCGATATAAAGTTTGTCGCCCTGTGGGTTAGTTTCAACTTTTGTAATTTTTGCAACGCGCAATTCAATGTGTTCGTTGAAGTATTTTACAGGATTAGTTTCTGCTTCAGATTTCTGATTGTTTGAAGAGGCTGTGGTGGTTTCGACAGGCTCAACCACCGAACTCTTTGCATCAACCACCTTCTTATTCTTTGCTTTTTCGGCATCAGTTTTAGAATCAGCAGTAGCCATTAAAGTTTCAAGGTCTAATTCACCGGCTGCACAAGGAGTTGTAATTCCCCAGTTTTCCAAAACCTGTGGATGAACTTCACCAAATACACCTGCTGGCTGACCGTCTACCATTAACTGAGCCTGACGTCCAGGAATAAAGCGTGGGTCGTTAGATTCTACAACCTTGTATTCGTGGTCAAGGAAGTAAACCAAAGAAGAAACTTCAGAAGCCAAAGTATTAAAGTTAGCGTCAGCAGAAGCGGTCATAAAACCAAGGTGCTGGCGGGTAATTGTTCCAGTATTTTCATCTTCTTTAAGGTAAGCAACTTTACCAATTTCGAAGATTTTATGTGGGTACATTGCATTAGCAGAACCGCTTTCGGCACGACAGAGGGAAGAAAGAATTTCTGGACGAATGAACTGATAGTTTTCGCTCATTGGGTTAGCAATTTCAATAACCTTTGAACCGTCAATCAGCATATTGTCGATATAGTCTTTCTTTGAACCAACATAGTTGAAAATCATTTCCTGGTAACCAAGTCCAACCATCAAAGTTTTTGCTTTACGGCTGAATTCTGTAAGAGGAAGAAGACGACCAATTGTGAAGTCCTGAGGAGTTCTTGGTTCGAAGGCTGCAACGTTACAACCAATCATAACATCTTCAATAATATCAACTTCGTGGAGGAAGTCGTTTCTGTATGGAGCTGGAGAAAGTGTAATAGAGAAGTCTTTACCAGAACTGGTTTCGACAGGCTCAACCACCACATTATTACCCATTCTAATAAGAGCGTCTTTAACTTTTTCAATATCAAAATCAGAACCAAGCAGCTTGTTTACAGCGGTCAGAGTAGTTTTTGTTTTTGGCTGGAAATAGTATGGAGCCAAAATATCTTTTCCAAGACCTGTATCATAAGGGTGTTTTACAAGAATTGGTTTGATTGTATAACCCTGGTCAGCAAAGTCGCAGGCAACAATATTTGCAGAAAGTAAGAGACTTTCAATGTTGTCACCAGTAAGTTCTACCATAAGGTCTTTATCACCAACCTGAACAGCACCAAGACTTGCGGAGTTTATTACTGGAGCCATAGAAAGAACTTCATCTTTATCATCAGTAAGAAGTGGGAATTTTTTCAAATCCTGGATAATCCAGCCAAAATCTTTTCCCTTTGGATGTTCAGTAAGAATCTGACGGCAAGTCATTGGAGCATCGCACTGAAGTGGAACAAAACTTGTCTTATCTGGATCAACAGCCTTATAGTGAGCTGGGAATTTTACTAAATCAGAACGGTAAACACCCATAGAAATAGTCTTACGTTTACGACCGAAGTTCCAGCAAAGTTTTTCCTGAGTCTGGATAATATCCTTAAGCATGGCGTCATCGATTGGTTTACCTGCAATTACAAAAGCAACCATGTATGGACGAATATCTTTAAGTTCTGGGTCAACTGTGATTGTACGTCCTTCGTAATCATTGTTACCGAAGTTAGACATAAGTTTCATATAATCAACAGTTTTTCCACCTTCGTGAAGTTTAATCTGTCGGGCAACGCCGTTAGTAGACCAAAGGTCTGGGCGGTTAGTATCATTTAATTCGATTTTTACAACGCGTTCGTTTTCTGGAAGACTTGTATCTGGTTTTTCATCAAGTTCAGCCTTAGCACAAGGAAGAACATCTTCCAATACATCATAAGTGTATTTTTTTCCAATAGCATCAAAAAAGAGTTTTTCGTTACATTCAATTTTTGGCATTTTTTTCCTCGAAAATTTTAATGAGTAATTATAGATTTTTATGGGGATAAATTCAATTCTCTTCATATATTAAGGGGACAGACCCCTAAGAATTTTTAAGGTGGGGAAAGCCTTCCCCTCGCTGCAAAGCCAGAGCTTTTCCGCTACCCCTTCCAGCGGGGACAAGCCTTGCTTTTCCCCGCAACGCCCCTTTGATTTTGGGATAAATTAAAAGGGGGTCTGTCCCCCACATAGTTAGAGGTCTGTCCCCTCATATTATCTTGTGCTATATTTCTTGCATGACAAAATCATCAAAAGCATTGGGCTATATTTTAGCGGCCCTTTCTGTATTCTTTTGGGGAATAACATTTGTTTGTACAAAATCCCTCTTAAAAGATTTTTCACCACTGGAAATTTTATTTGTAAGATTTTTTCTGGCCTATATTGCCCTGTGGATAATACATCCTAAGTGGGAAAAGATTGAATTCAAAGATAACTGGTTATATTTTCTGGCGGGTTTAAGTGGAATTGTTGTTTATCAATTTAGCGAAAACATTGCAATCAACTTTACCAGTGCTTCAAATGTAAGTGTTATCGTAAGTATCTGCCCAATGTTTACCGCTTTATTTTCTCAGATTTTCTTAAAAGAAAAAAACATAACTCCCTTTTTTGTAATTGGCTTTGTAATTGCAATTTTTGGAGTTTTTCTGGTTTCTTTTAACGGCGGTAATTCAGTTAATTTTCATATCAATCCTAAAGGTGATTTAATTGCTCTTTTATCGGCAGTAAGCTGGGGCTTTTATTCAATTTTTGTTTCGATGATAAATAAAAAAAATTATGAACCAGTGGCTTCTACAAGGCGAATGTTTTTCTTTGCACTTGTAATTTTATTCTTTTTGATGATTTTTGGACTTACTCGTTCACCACAGAGTACAGCTTATGTTTCTCTGGATAAAGAATTAAATGCCCAGAGATTTTCAAAAGCCTTAAATTGGATTTATTTGTGTTTTCTTGGAATTATTGCCTCGGGATTTTGTTTTGTTGCCTGGAATAAAGCCTGCGATATTGTTGGAACTGTAAAAGTTAGCGGGGGAATTTATTTAATACCAGTGGTTACAATTATCTTTGCCTTTATTGTTTTAGGCGAAAAAATTACCTTACTTGGGGCAAGTGGAGCTTTACTTGTAATTGCAGGACTTTTTATTAGCGGAATACAAAAGTCAAAACAAGAAAAGAAATAATTAAAAAAATCATATAAATCAAGGCTAAGAGTGGAATTGCAGAAGGTATGAGCAAAAATAAAATTGCCCAAACCAGGGTTAAAGCTCCCAGGGCCAGGGCAACATATCCGCTGCCCTTTGCTTTTATCTGATTATGTTTTAGTAATTCTTGGTTATTTGAACTTGCTTCATTTAGTTTGTTTAAAAACTTTTTAGAAAGGAAATGAATTCCCACTCCCAAAAAAACAAATCCCATCAAAAAACTTAAAATCACTAAAAAATAAAATTTTACAGACATAATCTACCCTAAGTTTAATCCACTCTCCCCCTGTTTAACATTATGGGATATGAATAACTTCTCTTGCTTTACTGCCATTTGCGGCACCAACAATTCCGCGTTCTTCCATTTCTTCTACAAGTCTTGCGGCTCTGTTATAACCTATTTTAAGACGTCTCTGCAAATAAGATGCACTTGCTTTACCTGCCTGTACAACAATTTCCAAGGCCTGATCATAAAGTGGATCTTCATCATCCATTGGTTCACCAAATAAATCTCTGGCTCCGTTGTCATCATCGTCATCAGTAAAGATTTCGTCGTCTATATAATCTGGTTCGCCATATTCTTTTACAGCACCTACAACGTCTTCAACTTCCTGGTCACTAACAAATGTACCCTGAATACGTATTGGAGCAGGATCAACTGCCGAAGCGTAAAGCATATCTCCACGGCCTAAAAGTTTTTCTGCACCAACTGAATCAATAATGATATTTGAATCAGTTCTAGAAGCAACCATAAAGGCAATTCTTGTAGGAATATTTGCTTTAATAAGACCAGTAATTACGTTTACAGAAGGTCTTTGTGTAGCAAGTACAAGATGAATTCCAACCGCACGAGACATTGCTGTAAGTCTTGCAACAACAGATTCCATTTCTTTTCCGCTTGTTGCCATTAAATCTGCAAATTCATCAATAATTACTACAATGTAAGGAAGTTTTTCTGTAGCAATATTCTGTTCTTTAATTTTGATATTGTAATTTGAAATATCACGTACGCCCATTCCATCCAAAAGGGCATATCTTCTTTCCATTTCGCACAAACACCACTGTAAAGACTGCAATGCCTTTTTAGGTTCTGTAATTACAGGTGTAAGAAGATGTGGAATATCATTGTAAAGTTTTAATTCTACTACTTTTGGATCTACAAGAATCATTTTTACATCTCTTGGAGAACGTTTATACAAAATTGAAAGAATTAAAGAGTTTACACAAACCGATTTACCTGAACCTGTTGCACCCGCAATCAACATATGAGGTGTTTTTACAAGATCAATTAACTGGGCTTTTCCCAGAATGTCTTTTCCTAAAATTACAGGAACTGCCATTTTTTGCCATTCAGGAAGGTCCATTTCGATAATTTCGCGGAAACCAACAATTGAACGGTGTTTATTAGGAACTTCAATTCCTACTGCCTGTTTTCCTGGGATTGGAGCAACAATACGAACTGACTGTGCTGCAAGGGCCAGGGCAATATTATCTTGAAGAGAAACAATCTTACTTAATTTTACACCTGGAGCTGGAAGAATTTCGAACATTGTAACTACAGGTCCTTTTTTGATTCCTATAATATCTGCTTCGATATTAAATTCGGCCAGGGTTTGCTTTAAATTCAAAGAAGCCTGTTTTGTTGTTTCGTCAATAATCCAGTATTTATCGTCTTTGTAGGCAATTAATAAGTCAGAAGGAATTAAATAAGGTCCCTTTTTCATTGCCATATTTCCATTTTTTGGAGGGTTAGGCAAAATTTCTCTGGTTTTTGGTGTATTTTCTTCCTGCTGAGCATTAAAGAAATCTGTAAGTTCATCTTTTGTAAGAATTGTTGCAGTTTTTCCAACAGGATTAACTTCGGAATATTCGTTAACTTCTTCTTCAATTTCCCCGTTGAAATTTACATTTACAGGATTTTCAATAATGTCTTGGTCATCCTCTACAACTTCTGGAATTGGCTGA
Organism: Treponema sp.; assembly: GCA_024682655.1. Taxonomy (GTDB): domain Bacteria; phylum Spirochaetota; class Spirochaetia; order Treponematales; family Treponemataceae; genus Treponema_D. Next base: position 3,313 of record JAIKYZ010000022.1, on the reverse strand, counting down.
TGTTTTCTGATATCAGCTTCCATGTCCGAAAAAACACTGGAAATTGATGAAGTAAAGGCTGGCTTTTCTTCTTCATTTATTTTTTCAAAGAAACTTTTTTTTTCTTCTACCGGTTGGGCTTTTACTTCTGGAATTTTTTCTTCAGCTTGATTTTCTTCAATTTCAGGCTCTTCTTCAAATACTATTTCATCTGATTTTTCGTTGTCGCTTTCAAAATTATCAAAATCAAGATTAGACATTCCTTCAAAAGGATCTTTTTCTTCATTATTTTGATTGATTGCAGGTTCTTCGATTTCATCAAAAGAAGTTTCGTTTAAGGATTCTTCAAAATCTGAAATTTCTGTATTTAAATCATCTTTTTCAAAGTCTTCAATATCAACATCAACTTCGTCGCCTAAAGAAATTTTGCTAGGATATTTTGGGCTTTCTACTTCAAAGCTTTTTTCATCAACTTCTTCACTTTCTTCTGAATCATCTTCGTCGGCAATTACAATTCCACTAGGATATTTTGGATGTTCAACAGCGGTATCAATAAATCTTGCGGTTGCATAAGGATTTTCTTCTTCAAAATTATCATCGCTGTCTTCTTCAACTTCACTTTCTTCTGAAAATTGTGGAGTTTCTTCTTCAACAATTTCATCTTCAGGAATTTCTTCATCCTCAGAATTGTCTGATTCACTTTCTGTAAAATCTTCTTCTTTTGGAGGGAATTCTAAGGCTGGATCTTCTTCATCAAAAGAATCATCTTTGTAATCATCTGGCAATTTTTCTGGTGCAGGTGGTACATTATTCCATTCTAATTCTTCAACAGGATTTTCCTCTTCTTCTGGCTGGGCAGTAAGAGCGGCGTATTCATCCATTGTGATTATTGAAGCGGGATTTTTATCCATTTCTTCATCAGATGAATCAAGGGTTTCTTTATTTTCTTCAATTACTTTCTGACTTTCTTCTGGAATTTCATTATCTACAGGTTCAGAAGAATCATCAGCTGGCTTTTCTGAAATTTTTGAACGTACTTTAGATAAGGCTTCATCAAAAATTGAGGAACTTTTGATTTTTTTATAATTTTCTTCAGAGATTGTTTCTGCTTCTGGACTTTCAATATCTGAAATTTCTTCCTGAGCTAAATCTTGGGAAATTTCATTATCTTCTGCTTGGGGCTTTTTCAATCCAGTTTTTTCGTAAATCTTTGCATTAACTTTATCAGCAAGAATACCAATTCCAAGATATTCAATAATAATCAGCATCAAGCCAATTACTACTGCAACGGCAATTTTTACTCCAATAAAATTACTTTTTCCTAAATCTAAAACCGAGCGGATGATATTCTCTGTGATTACTGATGTAAAAAATGGAACTATTGCAGTTAAAAGTCTCATACTTTTGCGGGCAGTCCATTTTGAAGCAAAACAAGAAAGTCCTGCAATAAATATGAAAACAGGAATTAAAATACTTGAGAATCCATATACTGTAAAAATCATATTTCCCAGGAGATAAAAAATATTATTATGTCCTGAGCTTCCTGCCCCAAAATCAAGGGCTTGTAAAATCAAACTAATTGTAAATAATGCAGCAATTGTTAATAAAACAATTCCTGTTAGTAAGCTAGATTTATTTGACTGTTTCATACTACTTTTATCGGAATTGCAAAAATTTAGTTTAGAAAAATTACATAAATCAAAGGATGGAAAATTATTAAATATTGCCTGTCATTTGAATAAACTGATATAATTGAAAAATCTAGTAAATCAGGAAGATGTTTTGACCAATAGTAAATCGGATTTTGATTTGAAATGCCACCGTTGTCCTGTTTGTGACGGTTATGGTTGTCCTGGAAATATGCCGGGGCTTGGTGGAGTATTTGAAAATCAAAATTTCCAGTTAAATTGTGCCGCCTGGCAGGAATTAAGAAAATCAGCAGAAGAAAAAACTTGCCTCCAGGATTTATTGAATATTAAAGTATCTCCATCTCAATTACGTTGTGGACCAGTTACAGGCGCTGTTGAAAATGTTGGCTATGAACACGAAGAAGATTTTTATTTTCCTTATTTGAATGCTGCAAATCAGGCAGGTTATGGTCTTTGTGTTGGTGATGGTTTTCCTGACGAAAAATTACATTTTGGGCTTGAAGCCGTAAAAAAAATTGGTAAAAAGGCGGCTTTTTTCTTAAAACCTTATCCAGATAGTAAACTTTATGAAAGAATAGAACTTGTAAAAGATTATGCTCAGTATATTGGAATTGATATTGATTCTTACAATATAGTTACAATGAGAAATCTTGTTAATTTGGAAAAAAAATCCGCTCTACAATTGGAAAATTTCAGAAATCATTCACAATTGCCTTTTGTAATTAAAGGTGTTTTTACCCAGGAAGATATTAACCTTGTAAAAGAGGTTAAACCGGATGTAGTTTATATTTCAAATCACGGTGGACGGGTGGAAACTAGAATTGGCAGCAGCGGAGAATTTCTTTTTAAGTATGCCGGGGAATTAAAGAATTACTGTAAAGAAATCTGGGTTGATGGCGGAATTCGTTCAAAACTTGATGTTCAAACTGCACTTTTTTACGGGGCAGACAAGGTGATTATGGCTAGGCCTTTAATTCGAGCTGTTTATGACGGGGAATTTGAGGTTTTCAAAGAATTTCATGATTAAAAGTCATTAAATAAAGGCTGAATTTTAACATTTATTTCTTATTATATAGTATCTCCTAAAGTGTGGAATAATTGACTGTTATTCTATTAATCTGTAAAATATTAAAACTTAACAGTAAGAAAAAAAATTTATTTTATATGGAGAAAAATCGATGGCTACAAAGTACGTTTACTTTTTCGGCAACGGTGATGCAGATGGTGATGAATCAATGCGTCCAATTCTTGGTGGTAAGGGTGCAAACCTTGCTCAGATGGCAAAGGCCCCTTTAAGTCTTCCAGTTCCACCTGGATTCACAATTTCAATTGACGTTTGTCAGGAATATTACAAATTAGGTAGAAAATATCCTGAAGGACTTGATAAGGAAGTTGCTGAATATCTTAATAAGCTTGAAACAACTTTCGGAAAGAAACTTGGTGATGAAAATGATCCACTTTTAGTTTCTGTTCGTTCTGGTGCTGCTGAATCTATGCCTGGTATGATGGATACAATCCTCAACCTCGGTCTTAACGACAAATCTGTTATTGGTCTTGCTAACAAGACAAACAACCCACGTTTCGCATGGGATGCTTACCGCCGCTTCATCCAGATGTATGGTGATGTTGCTATGGGTGTTGATCATGACAAATTCGAAGAAATCATTGATGAAGTAAAATCACAC
>JAIKYZ010000003.1 GCA_024682655.1 Treponema sp. | reverse complement strand
GCAGCCCAGCGATTTGAGGGCTGAGCCTGTAAGGAAACTTATAAAATTACTTCGTAATTTTCAGGCTCAGATTCAAATCGTGGTCTGCTTCGACTCGCGTGGATTTTTTATTTGTATTTACAGAGTGAATAATATTTTTTGGGTGGGTCACAGGCTCTCGGTAATTTTTTCCCGTGGCTTTCTAATTCATATTTCAGGTACAATTGCCAATGCGCGGGGCGGGTGGATTTTTTATTTGTATTTACAGGGTAAATATTAATTTTGGGGATGATTCACCGGCTCTCAGATATTTTCTCCCGTGGCTTTCTAATTCATATTTTAAGTACAATTTCTAAATGCGCGGGGCGGGTGGATTTTTTATTTGAATTTACTGAGTGAATAATATTTTTTGGCTTCTTCACAGGCTATTAATAATTTTCCCTTGCCATAACTTTACATTTCAAATAAAAAATTTTGTTTTATTTTATCTCCCCTAGGGGATTTCCTGTATTATCTCAAAATCTGGGTGTATAATATTTAACACTATGAACAAAAAAATATATAAATTCTCTCTTCTTTTATTTTTGTTTTGTTCTGCTAGTTTTGCAAAGCCTGTAGTAGACAACAATTTTTTTAATGATTATGTAGGAAAACAGTGGACTACCGAAGATGGTCTTCCTGGTATGACTATTGTTGGTTTAATTCAAGATAATAAGGGCTATATTTATCTTGGAACTTATGATGGTCTTGTTCGTTTTGACGGTGTTGAATTTAAGGTCCTTAGCCGTGCAATTGATTCAAAATATGATTTTGCCACCGCACATGCTGTTTATCAGGACAGAGTAGGTAACCTTTGGATTGGTCATAATGATGAAGGTATTTCCTGTATTTTTCCCGACGGACGTATAAAAAAGTATACAGTTAAAGACGGTCTTCCAAACAATAAAATTAATTCTATCACTGAAGATAAAGAAAATAATATCTGGGTGGGAACTTCTTTTGGCCCATGTTATTTTACTCCTGAAAATAAAATTGTTATTCCGGAAAGGGAAGCCGACGTTGAGGAAAGCATTACTGTAGTTGATATGTATTGTGATCACGGTGGTAGAGTCTGGGTTACTTCTGGTACAAAAGTTTTTATTTATGAAAACAAAAAATTAAGACCTTTTGAAGGTTTTAAAACTTGTCCCTATGATGATGTTTATTCTGTAACCCAAGATAATAATGATGCTCTCTGGTTTTCTGTTGCTCCTCATTATGCGGTAAGAATTAAGGATAATCAGGAAACTGTCTATGATATTGGACACTCTCATAAAGAAGGTGCTTTAGTTTCTGGTATTTGTCAGGATTCTTCGGGATATTTTTGGTTTTGTACCGATTCGGGAATAACTGTTTTACATAATGATAGAATTTCTTATTTAGATACAACAAACGGTTTGCCAGAAGATGGTGTTGATAGAATCATAGAAGATGATGAAGGAAATATTTGGGTTGGTTTAAATCGTGGCGGTCTTTATAAACTTAGCAGGGGTAAATTTCAGACTATTCCAACTGATATTACTATCAACGCTATTTGTGAAGATACTTACAGAGATTTAGTATGGCTTGCTTCTGATAATGGTATTTTATGCTATAAGGACAATCAATTTATAGAAAATGATTTTACTAAAATTTCCCAGGGAATGAGGGTAAGACATGTTGGTATTACAAAGGATAATGAAATTATTGCTTCGGGTTATTCTGCAGAAAAAACTCAGTTTATTCTTTATCCAAACGGAAAAATTAAAACCTGGGGTGTCGAAGATGGTTTGTGTGGAAATAGAGGTCGTGTTTCCATAAAAACAAAATCTGGAGATATTTATATAGGTCTTGCTCAGGGCCTTTCTGTTATTCATGCCGATGGAAAAATTTCTACCATATCAAATAAGACGGACATGAAAAATATTTATATCATGTGGCTTTATGAAGATAATCAGGGGCAAATCTGGGTAGGTACAAATGGTGGGGGTATTTACGTTTTTAAAGATGAAAAAATCGTAAAATCATATACAACTTCAGATGGACTTGCCGGCAATGTAATTTTTAAGATTTCAGAAGAAAATGGAATTATGTGGATTGGAACCGGAACTGGTCTTTCTAGAATGAAGCTTGAAGATGAAAGTATTGTAAATTTTAATTCTCAGAATGGACTTGGTACGGATGGAATTTTCCAGATATTAACAGATTATTCGGGTTCAGCCTGGATGCTTTCTAACAAGGGTATACTTTCAACCAAAATCTCAGAAATGCAGGAAATTGTGGATGGAAAGAGAAAAAAATTGACCGTTCATAATTACGGAAAATCTGATGGTCTTTCTACTGGAGGTGTTACATCAACTGCCTGTTCTTTAAAAGATTCAAAGGGTAGAATCTGGTTTACTCTTGTAGATGGATTTGCAATTTACGATCCAATTAAGGCAAAGCGTAATCAGAGGGCTCCTAAAATTGAAATTCAGGAATATACAATTGATAATGAACGTTTTGATTATTTTGGAGAAAAAATTGTTGTTCCTGCTTCCGCAAAACGTTTAAGAATTAAATACACAGGTCTTACTTCAGTTTCTCCAGAAAGAGTTTTATTTAGTTATAGGCTTGCAGGTTTTGAAAATGACTTTTCTGATTGGGAAAATTCTCGTAGTGTATCCTACACAAATATGAAGGCTGGAACTTACGGTTTTTCTGTTATGGCTTTGAATAATGATGGAATAGAAAGTAAAGCCTCTTCTCCTATAGAGATTGTAAAAGAAGCTCATATCTGGCAGCAGATTTGGTTCTGGTTTTTAATCATTCTTTTTGTGGCTTTTGCTGTTTTTGGATTTGTAAGATATAAGATTTACAAAATGCAAAGATATCAGCGTGAGTTGGAACAGAAAGTTGATGAAAGAACTTACGAATTAAAACTGGCAAATGAAAAATCAGAAAAACTTTTGTTGAATATTCTTCCTTCTGAAGTAGCAAAGGAACTTTCAGAACATCCAGACAGAACAATTGCTAAAAAATATCCTAATGTTACTGTTTTATTTACTGATATTGTAAACTTTACAAAAATGAGTGATGGCCTTTCGGCAGAAGAAGTTGTAACAATGCTTAATACAATGGTTTCTAAATTTGACGAAAGAGCAAAACGCGAAGGCATAGAAAAAATCAAAACTATCGGGGATGCTTACATGGCCGCCTGTGGACTTTCTGACCAGAATGATCCTCAAACTGCTGCCCAGATGTTAAGATTTGCTAAAGGACTTATTCAGGATGTAGAAGAATTTAATCTTACTTCTCCAGTTAAAGTTTGTATTAGAATTGGAATCAACTCTGGAAATCTTGTTGCAGGTGTAATTGGAAAATCAAAGTTTATTTATGATATTTGGGGTGATACAGTAAATGTTGCCAGCCGAATGGAATCAACCGGACTTTCGATGAAGATTCATGTTACAGAAGAAACTTATTCCATGACTAAAGATTTATTCAACTACAGCGAAGGCATTGACGTTGAAGTAAAAGGCAAGGGTAAAATGAAAACTTACTTTATTGAATAAAAAAAATCCTGAAAATAATATAAGGGATAAAAAAAGGAGTAACTGTTAAGTTACTCCTTTTTGCTTTTTAAAAGCCTGTATTTTTTAATTTTGGAAAATTATTCTTCATTTCAAATAAAAAATCCACTTCTGTCTACGCAGCCCAGCGATGGTTTTGCAATTTTGAATTAGCAAGCCACTTGTAAAATTGTCGTGTTAGAGCCTGTGAATGTTTCTCAAAGTATTTATATTGGTTTTACACTCCAAATAAGAAATCCACTTCCGTCTACGCATCCCAGCGATTATTTCAAATTTTGAATTAGTAAGCCACTTGTAAAATTGTCGTGTTAGAGCCTGTGAGATTTTCAGAATATTTATATTTGGTTCTACATTCCAAATAAAGAATCCACTTCCGTCTACGCATCCCAGCGATTTGAGGGCTGAGCCTGTAAGGAAACTTATAAAATTACTTCGTAATTTTCAGGCTCAGATTCAAATCGTGGTCTGCTTCGACTCGCGTGGATTTTTTATTTGTATTTACAGAGTGAATATTAATTTTTGGGGTGATTCACAGGCTCTCGGTTAATTTCTCCCGTGGCTTTCTAATTCATATTTTAAGTACAATTGCTAATGCGCGGGGCGGGGGGATTTTTTATTTGAATTTACAGAGTGAATAATATTTTTGGGGAGGTCCACAGGTTCTGGGTAAGTTGAATATTTGCTAGCAAATATTCAACGACATGAGTTAAAGCAATCCTTCTTACAAAAAGCCTTTGAAGGAGAATTGTGATATAAGGGAAATTAGGGGAAATTAGAAGAAAATTTCCCTTAATTTATTGCTTTTAAAAATATCTCATGTTATCATTTTAATATGATAGAAGAATGTCCTAAAGTCTCTGACTTATCTATACTTAATCTTATCCTCAGTAAAAATTATTCATCTGAAATTTCAAAAATGAATGATGAATATTATTATTGGGACAAAGTAAAATACAAGGCTCCAAAAGGTATAAAAAAAGAAGATTTTTGGGCTCTAGTAAAATACTCCAGAACAGCTAATAGTAAAGTTTACAGTTTTAATACATGTTCTTTTTCCCTTTTTGAAACAAATAAAATGCAAGAATATCTTCATAATTTTGACATGAATTTTGGAGGGACAATTGCATCATCTGATCTTCTTTTGGATAAAAACAAACAATATTACTTGTTAAGCTCCATAATGGAAGAGGCTATTGCTTCCAGCCAGATGGAAGGAGCTTCTACTACTAGAAAAGTGGCAAAAGAAATGATTAGAAAACAGGCAAAGCCAAAAGATAAAAGCCAGCAGATGATTCTGAATAATTACAATACAATTAGATATCTTTCAGAACATAAGAATGATAATTTATCACCTGAACTTTTACTTACAATTCATAAACAGATTACAGAAAAAACTTTAGATAATTCTAAAGATGAAGGGCAATTTAGAAGCGATAATAATATTTATGTTGTAAATGGGATTACAGGTGAAGTAGCTCATGAACCACCATCATTTAGGCAGATAAAAAAGGTTGTTCAGCAATTATGTAGATTTATAAACGAAGATAAAGAGTTCATACACCCAATTATAAAAGCTATTATTCTTCATTTTATGATTTCATATTTACATCCTTTTGTAGATGGAAATGGAAGAACAGCCCGCTCACTATTTTACTGGTATATGCTTAAAAAAGGATACTGGTTAACTGAATATCTTTCTATTTCAAGAATTATTTATAAATCAAAAAGTCAATATGAAAAAGCCTTTTTATATACCGAACATGATGATTTCGATTTAGGCTATTTCGTTAATTATAATTTAAAAGTTTTGAATCAAGCTTTTGAAGAATTAAAGGTATATCTGGAACGCAAAGCTAAAGAATATGAAGCAATATTGGAATATAGAATTCCAGGTTTGAATGAGCGCCAAATTCAGATAGTTAAAATCTGTGCAGAGAAAGCTTCTTCTATGTTTACGAGCAAAGCTTTGGAAACAAGATTTAATGTTTCTGTAAAGACAATTCGTTCGGATTTAGAAGGCCTGGTTTCTTTAGGTTTGATGGAAACTGTTCCGTTAAATAAAAGACTTACCGGGTATACGAGAAGTAAAAACTTTGAAGAACGATTAAAGGAAATTAAGGGAAATTAGGGGAAATTAGAAGAAAATTTCCCTTAATTAAAATTATTGGAACAAAGGCTTTGTCGAATTCCAAAAAGAATTATATGCAGCTTAATCAACTCCCCGCCTAACTTGGAATTTTCAGCGAATTTATTTATGATTTAAAAAAGCAATATTTATGGAGAAAAAAATGATTATTGGAAGTAATTTACCAAACATTCCTTGGCAGGACAAACCTGCGGGATCTAAGGAAGTAATCTGGCGTTATTCGCAAAACCCTGTAATTAAGCGTGATCAGATTCCTGGCAGTAACAGTATTTTTAACAGTGCTATTTTGCCAAAAGATGGAAAATTTGTAGGAGTTTTCCGTTCTGACGATAAGGCAATGCAGCAGCATTTATTCCTTGGAAAAAGTGATGATGCAATCAACTGGGAATTGGAAGAAAAGCCAATACAATTATTAAATCAGGACGGTTCTGTAAAAGGCCCTGCCTGTGGTTATGACCCAAGAGTTTGTCAAATTGACGGACGCTATTATGTAACCTGGTGCAACAGTTATTATGGCCCAACTATTGGAATTGCCTATTCAGATGATTTTAAAAAATTCTACCAGCTGGAAAATGCTTTTTTACCTTGTAACCGTAACGGCGTGCTTTTCCCTAAAAAAATCGACGGGAAATTTTTAATGCTCAGTAGACCTTCAGACCGTGGTCATACTCCATTTGGCGATATTTTTATTTCTCAGAGTAAAGATATGGAATTCTGGGGCCAGCATAGATTTGTAATGGGTGCAGAAGGTGGCTGGAGCTGGACAAAAATTGGAGCAGGTCCAATTCCAATCGAAATTGATGAAGGCTGGCTTTTAATTTATCACGGGGTAGCAACAACCTGTAACGGAATGGTTTATTCAATGGGTGCCGCAATCCTTGATAAAAATGAACCATGGAAAGTGCTTTACCGTGCAAAACCATATTTGATGCGTCCACAGGAATTGTATGAATGCGTAGGCGATGTTCCAAACGTAGTATTCCCTTGTTCAACTCTCTGCGATGCAAAAACAGGAAGAATTGCAATTTATTATGGAGCAGCAGACACAGTAGTAGCCCTTGCCTTCACTCAGGTAGACCAACTTGTTGCCTGGGTAAAAGCTAATTCCTAAGTAATTAGAAAAATTACCAGACTTTTGGTAAATCAGACACCCTAGTGGTCCAGCAGGGACTTAAGAATTCCCTCTTCATTTCCCAATTTACCGGGCCATTTTTGGGTGTCTCTTTTTTTTGCCCAATTTTTTTATTTTTTCCGTAAGAAGAAATTCCCTTTGCCAAAGATAAAACCTGCCTTCCGTATTCAGCCGAAAGCCCATCCAAACCTTCCATAAAATTTCTTTTTTTTACATCTTCTAAAGGATTAATCCAAAGTTCCCCCTGATAAGCCGCCGGAAGAATTTTCATTAAAGTTACCATTATAGATTTGTAGCCGTAACCGGGCCTAAAAATCTTAGGCAAAATTGCCCGTGCCGCTTCTACAATATCCGGAGTGTAAGAAGTCATCCTTGGCAAAAAAACACAGCCTCCATTTGAATATTGCTGACTTGGATCGTCTAAATAATAATTACAAGTCGAAAGATAAATATTTACAGCCCCACATTCACTTTTTTGAGCTCTTAATCTTTCTACCGCCAATTGAGTGTATTGAACCAAAGCAGATTCAATCGTATTCAAATCATAAAGACGAACCGAAAACTGACGGCTGGAAGTAATTACATCTTTTTTAAGCCTTACAACTTTATCAATCATCCTAATACCATTCAGTTCCCTGACCGTTGCAAAACCTTGAATAGTCAGTAAACGTTTAGCTTCGTAAAGAGGGAGATTTTTAAGCATAAGAGCATTTTCTACTCCCTGCCTTTTAAGAATTTCAGCTCTTGCGGGACCAATTCCCCAAATTGTAGAACAATCCGTTTCCTGCAAAAGAGAATCAACTTGAGCCGGATCATAAATAAAAACCCCGCCGTGCAATTTTGCCTTTTTGTTGTAAAGTTTAGCCAGAGTTTTTGTAGGCCCCCCGCCAACGCAAATTGGCATTCCAACTTCCTTTAAAATCCGATTTTTTAAATCAAAGCCAATTTCTTCAAAATCCCTTTTAGACCATTTACAGTCATCAAAAAATAAAAAAGATTCATCAATTGAATATTCTTCGATATCAGGGGCATATTCCATGTAAATAGAAGTAATCCTCTTTGAAATATCCGCATAAAGAGTGTAATTACTGGAAAAAACAGAAATTCCCCGGGCCTGACAAAGGTCTTTTACCTTAAAATAAGGATCCCCCCTTTTTACTCCCAGAGCCTTTGCTTCTTTATTTTCTGCAATAACAACGCCATCGTTATTAGAAAGCACAAGAACCGGTTTACCCCTAAGATCAGGCCTGTAAATTTGTTCACAGGAAGCATAAAAACTATTTCCATCCGCATGTAAAATCATCAGTCATTCCTTAGAATTTTAAGATTCCTTAACCGTGTGAATTACATGAACAATAGAACCCGTGATAATAGATTCAGATTTAATATTAAAAACCCGCCCAAGAGTAAAATGCCCCTCCGATTCATAAACAACCAGACTGTTAGGATTAATTGGCTTGGCCCTGTCGATTACCAGCAAATCTCCTTGAAAAATCCCCATGTTTACAAAACGAGTCGAAGAAATTGTCATAAAAACAGTGGCGGCCGGATGTTTTATCAAAAGTTTGTTTAAATCAATGGACTTATCTTCATAACCCTGAGCCGGACTTGGAAAACCTGTTATCATATCCATACTCCATATTATAGTGATTTATAGTATAAAAGCAATATTTACTATACAAAAATAGAGTATAAAGTATATATGTGTCAAAGAATGATACAGTCTTTTTTTTTGTGGCATCCCCCTCTTGCTGGCAAGAGGGGGTCGGGCTTTTCGTGGTTACGCTTGCGCTTCATTCCTTTTTTACAGGAATTTCGACAGGCTCAATCCCTGTAAAAAAGGAACGGCCTTGCCGCCACTACAATCCCTTGCCTGGGGGAGTTGCGGGGCAGGGGGTAAAAAAAATTGCCCCGCTGGAAGGGGTAGCGGAAAACCAAGGTTTGCAGCGAGGGGAAGGCTTTCCCCTCCTAAGATATAAAATTTAAGCTTTTTACAAATGATAAAGACCTTATAAATTGATATTATAGAAGAATGTTTGAAATTTCTTACTGGCAAAGTGCCGTTTTTATCCTTTTGATTTGGGTTTTGCTTCGGGCTTTTATTTATTTTAGGAAAAAAACTTTTAATTTTGGGCGGGAAGCTAAGTTGCTTTTGGTTTTGCTCTGCATTCTGGTAATTACAAGAATTACATATTTTCCCTGGCACCATGTTGATGGCCATATTGGAAAGTTGATTTTTGATTTTTCAAAGATTTTTCCGCCAAGGACTAATTTTATTCCTCTCTTTTTTTTAAGAGATATTTATCCGGGCTGGCAGATGAATGTGATTGGAAATATTTCTATGTTTATTCCCCTGGGAATAATCTGGCCACTTTGCTTTAAAAAACTGGACCGGGTTTGGAAAAGTTTTCTTGCGGGTTCTGGATATTCCCTTTTTATAGAAATCAGTCAGTTATTATTTTTTGAACGTTGCAGCGATATTGATGATTGGATTTTAAATTCTACCGGGGTTTTGATTGGGACTCTTATTTATTTTATGGTAAAAAAATTCCGCCGGGTAAAAAATTAATCGTTTTTCTTCATGTAAAAATTTCCAGAAAGGGTTTTGGTTTGAATTATGTTGATAAAGGCGGTTTTATCTTCTTTTTTGATGTTTTTAATAAGGCGGCCCTGGGCATCTGACGAAATTACAGTGTAAATCATTTTGCGTTCGGCTCCCTTGTAGCAGCCCTTTCCTGTAAAAATTGTTGCATCGTGATTTGTTGTGTCGTGGATAACCTGATAAACCTGATCAACTTTATCTGTGATAATTAAAAGGGTTACTTTCTGGTAACGTTTGTAGATTACGTTAATAATCTGGGTTGTTACAAACTGGAAGATAATTGCATAAAGGGCTCGGTTCCAGCCAAAAATAAGACCGAAAATAGTAAGAACTATACAGTTACCGGCAAAAATATAATTCCAGGCGCTTTTTCCTGTTCTTTCGGAAACAAAAATAGAAATAAAGTCAGTGCCGCCGCTGGTTGCTCCTGCCAAAAGACTTAAACTGATTGCGGCTCCCTGTACAATTCCACCAAAAACTGCACATAAGAGAATATCATCGGTAACTTTTAAGCCCGGAATAAAGTCTGTGAACAAACCGCTTGCAATAATCATCCAAAGGGAAAGAAGGGTAAATCTTTTTCCGACATATTTGAAACAAATAATGGCTGGAATTGCGTTTAGAATCCAGTAGAAAAGACTGAAAGGAATATTAATGCTCAGGTATTTTTGAAAAACTTCCTGAATCAATAAAACAATACCCGTAAAGCCGCCCGGTAAAAGGCCTCCTGTGTAGACAAAAGTGTTAATGTTCACAGCCATTAAGGCAGCAGAGAGTGTTACTAGAAAAAATCGTAATATTAACCTTGGAAAATCTTTCATACCTTTAAATATACTTAGAAAGGGCGGGGTGGTCTAGGTTTTAATTTTATTGACTAAGTGGCCTATATGACTATATTATGACTATAAAATAAGAGGGAAAGGAGGACTTATGGCAGCACTTTTTGATGTAAAGGCCAGGTTCAGCGAATATGTAACAATGGCCGAAAATGGCGAAGTAGTGGAAATCACAAAGCATGGACGGACTTCGGCAGTTATTATAGGCATAAAGGAATATTCCCGCTTAAAGGAAAATTACCGGCCTTCCTTTGTAGAGGAAGTTAATAAGTGGCGGCAAAAAACCGGCGGACTTTCAGAAGAAGATTATCGGGATTTTGAAGATAAACTTGCCCGAGATGGAGAAGTTTTTTCCAAGGAGAGTTTATTTTGAAAAATATCTATCTTCTCGATACAAACATAATTTCTGAAGTTACTCGCCCTCAACCTAGTGAAAACTTGCTTTCCAATCTGGAACTTCATCACGGGACCTGCGCAATTTCTTCTATCACCTGGTTTGAATTATTAAAGGGAGTTGAACTTTTGGAAGATGGCCGCAAGAAGGAAAAGCTGACTTCCTTTATTATGGATTATGTGGCTCCTTCCTTTGAAATTATTCCCTACGACCAGCATGCGGCCAGCGTAAATGCCCAGCTTGTAAGTAAACTAATTCCACTTGGAAAAGCGACGCCAATTCTGGATACTCAGATTGCTTCTGTTGCAATTGCTAATAATATGGTTTTGGTTACACAGAATACTAAGGATTTTAAGATTTTTTCTGAGGTGGGAAATTTGATGATGGAGGACTGGGGTAAAGATGATTTATAAAAATCCCCACCCTGCAAAAAAAGTCGGGAAAAAGGAATTTTTCTATAATATAATGTGACTATGTTCAGTCAAAAAGAAGAAAAGGTTTACACAATTCAAAAATATATTTTGTCTCATCTTTATGA